>JBAXDH010000015.1:0-42029 GCA_037141055.1 bacterium
CACGGGTATTTACCGTTGTTTTTTTTGCTATTTTTGTTCCGTTATTAAATTCACAAAACCACCTGCACCATGATATTTGAAGATTTCAGGAAAACACACAAATTGCTGGCACAGTATAAGTATAACTGGGCTCCGATAGACAAGGGATACAACAACCGCACGCTGCACATTAACGTGGGTGACCGGAAGATTACCGAGAAACCGGTTTCTGCAGAGATGAAGGAGAAATTTGTCGGCGGCAAAGGCTTTGACCTTCGGCTGTTATGGGATGCCACCAAACCCGATACCAAGTGGGATGATCCGGACAACGAGATTGTCATTTCAGGCGGTCCGTGCTGCGGAATCACGCAGTATTCGGGAAGCGGCAAAGCCATTTGCTGCGCCATCAGCCCTCAAACGGATATCATTGTCGATTCCAACGTGGGTGGTTTTTTCGGCCCGTTTCTGAAATTCTGCGGATTCGATGCACTCGAGGTGCAGGGGAAATCCGACCAGGAAATCCTCATCGTGTTCGAGGAGGAGCGTGAAGTGATCGAAATCTATGAAGCCGGCGACCTCCCTTCCGACAGTCATGTACTTGCAGAAGAGCTGCATGATATGATTGCCATCCCCGGGAATGAAAAGGATAAATACAATGTTTCGGTCGTTTCAGCCGGCACTGCTGCCGAGCATTCGCTCATCGGAATGCTGAATTTCAGCTTTTACGATATAAAACGGAAGAAAGTCAGGCTGAAGCAGGCGGGACGCGGAGGCATCGGAACGGTCCTTCGTGACAAGAAAATCAAAGCCATCGTTGCCCATGTAAAGACCATCGGGGGAAACCGTAACAACGTGGTGAACATGGAAGCTATCCAGGAACGGGGCCGCACTTTCAACAAGGAGATGCGCGAACTCGATGACAAGCAGTGCGAAATGAGGTCGAAAGGAACGGCTCACCTCACGCTTGTCATGAATGACTATGACCTTCTTCCGGTCAACAATTTCAAATTCGGCAGCCACCCGGATGCAGTTAAAATCAGTGGTGATGTATGGAAATCCTTTTTCACACAGAATGTACCCGATGGATGCTGGGTAGGCTGTAACATGGCCTGTGCAAAAGGGGTAGACAATTATGAACTCCGCTCGGGGCCTTACAAAGGCGATAAGGTTATTGTTGACGGACCTGAGTATGAAACAACATCTTCCCTGGGTTCCATTGCCGGGATATTCAATCCCGACTTTACCATAGAAGCCAATTTCTATTGCGACACATATGGGATATGTACCATCAGTTGGGGCAGTATCCTGGGTTTTGTGATGGAGTGTTACGAAAACGGCATCCTGAACGAAGAACGCACCGGCGGGCTGAAACTCAATTTCGGTAATGCTGATACAGCCATGGAACTGCTCCACCAATTGTCGCGTGGCGAGGGGTTTGGTGTCATTGCAGGCCTTGGGGTTCGCAAGATGAAAGCCTTGTTCGCAAAGAACGGATGGGGCGATGCTGGTTTCATGCAGGACATCGGCATGGAGAACAAGGGACTTGAGTATTCACAATACGTTTCGAAAGAGTCACTGGCACAGCAGGGCGGTTATGCCATGACCAACAAGGGCCCGCAGCATGACGAAGCCTGGCTGATATTCATGGACATGGTGAATAACCAGATTCCGACGTTTGAAAAGAAAGCTGAAGCACTTCATTATTTCCCGATGTTCCGCACCTGGTTTGGCCTGGCTGGATTCTGCAAATTGCCATGGAATGACGTGGAACCGGAGGATAACGCCCAAATGGCAGAACCTGCAAAAGTGCCCCAGCATGTTGACAACTACGTTACAATTTTCAACGCAGTTACCGGAGCCAGTATTGATAAGCAGGAGATCATCCGGATGTCGGAACGGGTTTATAACTTTCAGCGCATCTTCAGTATCCGCCGGGGATACGGGCTCCGCAAGCACGACGCCCAGCCTTACCGCGCATGCGGCCCGGTTACCAAAGAGGAATACGAATCACGCGCCGAGCGTTACGACAAGCAACTTCTTGAACAGGTTGGTTTTAATCCGGAAGGAAAATCAACGGAGGAGAAAATGGCGAAACTGCGGATTTACCGTGAAAACCGCTACGAACAGCTGCTGGATGCAGTATATGAGCGCCGTGGCTGGACAAAAAACGGGGTTCCTACGATCGGGCATCTGAAGAAGCTTGGAATGGATCTTCCTGAGTTGCTCGAGGTAGTCGCCCCGCTTCAATAAAGGTTTTTATTTTGCCGGTTCAGCCGGTGCCTGAGCAAAAGCTGCAACTTTTTTCGTTGCAGCTTTTTTTGCTGCTTTAGGGGCTTTCTTTGCAGCTTTTTTAGGTGTCGGCTTTTTTGTTGCTTTTACTTCCGGTGCAACAACCTTTTCAGCAGCAACTTTTTTCTCCTGCTTGGGGCGACCAGCCTTTTTGCCGGATTTTACAGCTGGTTTTTCCTTTGCAACTTCCTGCTCAATTGCGCCTAGTTTTTTCAAAATGTTTTTAATCTCGCCGACATAATTTTCGGCATCCATTAATTCCAGTTCGTAATGATTTTGCAGAAATTCGAGTTCGGCGTCACTAAATTTGATAGATTTCATAATGAATAGTTTAAGAGTTTTTTCAAGGCAAAAGTAGAAAAATAAATTAAAACTTTCCGGATTTTCTGTATTACCTTTTTCCGTTTAACCGATTAAGCATTTTAAACTGCTTAATCATGCTTGTAAAAACATTTGGCAGCGCTGTATCCGGCATCAGGGCCATTACAGTTACCGTTGAGGTCTACATGGACCAGGGGATTCAGTTTTTTATGGTCGGATTGCCCGACAATGCCGTAAAGGAGAGTCATCATCGTATCGAATCAGCGCTGCGAAACAACGGCCACCGGATTCCCGGAAAAAAAATCATCATCAACATGGCGCCTGCTGACATCCGCAAGGAGGGTTCATCCTACGATCTCACCATCGCCATGGGGATCCTGGCAGCGAATGGGGTCATAAAAACGGATAAACTTGATCGATACATCATCATGGGCGAATTGTCGCTCGATGGAGGGTTAATGCCCGTAAAAGGTGCGCTTCCCATCGCCTTAGAAGCGCGGGACAAGGGATTCAAGGGCATTTTACTGCCAATCCAGAACGCCCGTGAAGCATCCATTGTGAGTGAACTGGAGGTGTATGGAATCACGAAGATCACCGAAGTGATCGCATTTTTCAACGATGATGCCCAGCAGTCACCGGCGAGAGTTGAACCCTGCATTGATTTATCCGGCGATGGGAAAGTGTACGAACACGATTTTTCGGATGTGCGCGGCCAGGAAAATATCAAAAGAGCCCTGGAGATCGGTGCTGCAGGGGGGCATAACATTATTCTGATCGGACCGCCGGGTGCAGGCAAAACAATGCTGGCGAAGCGAATTCCTTCCATTCTTCCGCCAATGAGCCAGCAGGAAGCCCTGGAGACGACAAAAATCCATTCGGTAGCAGGAAAGCTGGGGATTCACAGGTCGTTGGTTTCAATGAGGCCATTCAGGGCCCCGCATCATACAATTTCTGATGTCGCGATGGTCGGCGGAGGCAGTGTGCCTCAGCCCGGGGAAATTTCCATGGCTCATAACGGAGTTCTTTTCCTGGATGAATTGCCGGAATTCAAACGGACGGTTCTTGAGGTGCTGCGGCAACCTTTGGAGGACCGGGTCATCACCATTTCCAGGGCGAGGTTTTCGGTTGAATACCCGGCCAGTTTCATCCTGATAGCAGCTATGAATCCATGTTCATGCGGTTATTACAACCATCCGAAGATTGACTGCACCTGCGTGCCGGGGGCAGTTCAAAAATACCTGAACAAGATTTCCGGACCACTTTTCGACAGGATCGACATTCATGTGGAGGTGGTGCCTGTTCCCTTCAAAGAACTGAGCGACAGCAGGGCTTCGGAGGGCAGCAATGCCATCCGTGCCAGGGTTATTGCAGCAAGGAATATCCAGGAGAAGCGTTTTGAGAGCACCCGGGGGATCTACTGCAATGCGCAGATGTCGGCCAGGGTTGTCCGGATGATGTGCGTGCCGGATGATGCGGGGAATGCCATTCTTAAAAATGCAATGGAGAAAATGGGTTTCTCAGCCAGGGCTTTTGACCGGATTCTAAAGGTTTCCCGAACCATTGCCGATCTGGACGGATCTGCGGTAATCCGGCCGGAACACCTGGCTGAGGCAATCAGTTACCGGTCGCTTGACAGGGATAACTGGGGAAGGTGATGTTTTAACACAAAGGGAAGTCGTAATAAACCACAAAGGCGAAGAAGGATGCACGAAGGAACACAAAGGGAAGAAGTCTTTAAACAGATACTGGATTCTGCTTTTTTTGTGCATTCAGAACTGGGACCAGGGTTGTTGGAAAGTGCTTATGAGCAATGCCTCTTTTATATTCTTTCCCGGAAAGGGATCAAGGTAGAAAAGCAAAAGGGCATGCCTTTGATATTTTGTGAAATGAAGATGGATCTTGGTTACCGCCTGGATTTATTCGTTGAAAATGAAATTATTGTAGAAATAAAAGCAGTGGAAACATTGAATAACATTCATTTGGCACAAATCCTGACTTATCTGAAAATATCAGGATGTAAATTGGGATTACTCATAAATTTCAATTGCCGCCATCTAAAAGACGGAATCCGCAGGGTCATCAGATAACTTTTGGTGCACCTTCGTGCATCCTTCTTCGCCTTAGTGGTTTAAAAGCTACCTTGTATACAGATCGGCGATTACGAAGCATGCGAAGATGACGGAGGCCATGCCGTTCATGGTTGCAAAGGCAAGGTTTACGCGTGAGATATCGGTTGGCTTGACCAGGATATGCTCATAACCCAGCAGCAAGGTGAAAACGGCCGCACCAATCCAGTACAGGGGGTGGAACCCGCCGATGATTCCGCCGGCAAAAACCAGGGAAATTGCTGCCAGGTGGAATAACGACGACAGGATTAGGGCATTCAGCCTGCCCAGCCTGGCTGGAAGGGATTTCAGCTGTTCCGTCCGGTCAAATTCCATATCCTGCAGTGCATACAGGATGTCAAAGCCGGCAACCCAGAAGATAACAATGAACGAATAGACAAGCGGCAGGAAATCAAACCGGGCTGTTACGGCAATGTAGGCTCCGATCGGCGCAAGTGCAAGCCCCATGCCCAGGAAGAGGTGGGACAAATAGGTGAAACGCTTTGTCAGGCTGTATCCAAGGACTACCAGGAGGGCAACGGGTGACAGGAAAAAGCACAGCAGGTTAAGCATGTAACTGGTGGCCATAAATAACAGTGCATTGATGATCACAAACAACAATGCAGATTTTGGGCTGATGATGTTGCTTGGAATCTCGCGCATTGCCGTCCGGGGATTTTTTTTGTCAAATTCGCGGTCGACATAACGGTTGAATCCCATGGCTGCATTCCGGGCAAAAAACACGCTGAACAGCACCAGCAGCAACAGCCGGATACTCAGGTTTTCGTGCCGGCTGTTTAAAGCCAGGAAAAAACCGATGAGGGCGAAAGGAAGGGAAAATATGGTGTGATTTATTTTGACGAGAGAAAAATAGTCTGCGATTTTTGAAGTTTGTAAAACAGGCATTCCGTATGATTTAGCATGCAAATATACAAAAACCGGGTTGCCTCTTTCCATGGAAAATGTAACTATTTCGGCCGCCGGTCGTCCAAGTTGTCATTCTGCGGAATTTACGCTAAATTTGTGCTTTAATTACAATCTATGAGCAGGCAGGTCGAAGCCGTGATGGGCTATTTGAAACATGCGGTCAGGGCACAATCTAAGTACCACTTACACTCTCCTTTTGTCTTCGGTTTTTATAAAAATGTTTTAAAAGACGAACACACCTACATCCAGTACCGGGTGGTCAACAGGATGCGGAAGGAACTTGAAAATGTAAGCAGGTTCATCAAGCGGAAGGACCTGGGCGCCCGCTGTAAAGACTATCCCTGCGATCAGCGGTTCGTAAGGGTAAAGGACATCATCCACAATTCATCGGTGAACCGGAAAAAAGGTGAATTCCTCTTCCGCCTGATCCATGAATACAAGCCGACAACCATCCTGGAACTGGGAACGTCGCTGGGTATCAGCACCATGTACTTCTCCCTGGCTGCCCCTGAAAGCCGGATTGTGACCATTGAAGGCTGCATCGATTCAGCCAACCTTGCGCGTGAGAATTTTGAAAAGGCAGGACTGAAAAATATACATGTCATCACCGGCAATTTTGAAGACAAACTTGCTGTTGCCCTTGGCGAAATGCCGGATCCCGGTCTTGTCTTTTTTGATGGCAACCACAAGAAACAACCTACGCTGGACTACTTTGAACAGTGCCTGAAGCATGCTCATTCGGGAACCATCTTTATTTTCGACGATATTCACTGGTCGGCAGGAATGGAAGAAGCATGGAATATCATCCGGCAGCATCCGCAGGTGAAGGTCAGCATTGACATTTATCACATGGGGATCGTATTTTTCAAGGAAGAACTAAGCAAAGAAGATTTTACCATACGTTTTTAAATTTTTCAGCGATGAATGATGAAGTTATCCGTCTCGAAAATATTGTAAAAAACTACAAGATCGGAACGATCCTGGTTGAAGCGCTACGCTCTGTTTCACTGGTTATCAAGAAAAATGAATTTGTCGCATTGATGGGGCCATCGGGCTCAGGCAAGTCAACACTGATGAACATCCTGGGCTGCCTGGATACACCCACAAGCGGGAGCTACCTGTTGAACGGCGAAGACGTTAGTAAAATGGAAGACAATGCACTGGCAGAGATCAGGAACCGCCAGATAGGCTTTGTTTTTCAAACATTCAATCTGCTGCCCCGGTCAACTGCGCTTGAAAACGTTATGCTTCCGCTGATTTATGCCGGTATCGGGAAAGCAAAGCGGATGGAACTGGCCAAGCAGACGCTTGAAGAGGTTAAACTGGGTGACCGGATGGCGCACAGGCCGAATGAATTGTCGGGTGGGCAGCGGCAGCGCGTGGCCATTGCCCGGGCGCTGGTCAACCACCCCGCCATTATCCTGGCGGATGAACCCACAGGGAACCTTGACTCCAAAACATCAGTCGAAATCCTGGGGCTTTTAGAAGAGATCCACAAAATGGGAAATACGGTCATCATTGTCACCCACGAGGAGGATATCGCACAACATGCTCACCGGATTATCCGGCTGATGGACGGCGAGATCAACATTGACGAAAGCAACAAGAATATTAAAACCATTTCCGACTACCATTTCAGCGAAGCCGGTAAGTAATCCGGTTTCGGGCTGTTTCCGTAAAACTGCTGACAGATGCACAAAGAGGGCAATTACAAGAAACTTTTCGAAGATTTCAACCGTCTGAATATCATGATCATCGGAGATGTGATGGTTGATTCCTATCTCTGGGGCAAGGTTGAACGTATATCATCCGAAGCTCCTATCCCCATTGTAGCCCTGCGAAAACGTGAAAGCCGGATGGGCGGAGCGGCAAATGTCGCCATGAATATCAGTGCTATGGGGGCAAACCCGATCCTCTGCTCGGTGATCGGAACTGATGAAAAAGGCGACCAGTTTCTCGACCTGCTGAAAAAGGAAAAGATCAGTGATGAAGGGATTGTCCGCAGCACACGGCGAATAACCACCACTAAATTCAGAATTTTCGGCAATTCTTTCCAGATGCTCCGGGTTGACGAGGAGATGGATAACGACCTTGTGCAGGGGGATTACCTTACGCTGATCCGTGTTATTGATCACATCCTGTCGAAGGTCAGGGTTGATTGCATCATTTTTCAGGATTATGATAAAGGAGTCATCAACCAGAAATTGATACAGGAGGTGGTAAAACGGGCCAGGGCTGCGGAAATACCCGTAACCGTTGATCCGAAAAAGAAAAATTTCACCGATTACCGGCAGGTGACCCTTTTCAAGCCCAACCTGAAGGAGATGAAAGACGGGCTGAACCTGGGAGATGATTTAACTGACAACCAGTCGGTTACATACGCCGCGCAACAGTTGCGCGAATTGCTTGACTGCCGGTATGTGCTTACCACAATGTCGGACAAGGGGGTTTTAATGAGCATGAAAGATCATAATGAGGAGAAGAATATTTTCATTCCGGCGCATTTGCGAATGATCTCAGATGTATCGGGCGCCGGAGACACCGTGATCAGCCTGGCCTCCCTTTGCCTTGCCAAGAAGCGGTCGCCAAGCGAGATCGCCCACATTGCCAACCTGGCCGGCGGCCTGGTGTGCGAAGATGTCGGCGTTGTACCGATCAACAAGGAGAAACTGCTGAAAGAAATAATGGGCCTTATCTGACAAATGACGACAGATGCCGACGTAATCATTGCCGGTGCAGGTCCGGCCGGTTCCCTGGCTGCATATGAACTGGCCAGCCGCAATGTTTCAGTACTGATTCTCGAAAAATCCGCTTTCCCCCGATACAAGGTATGCGGTGCGGGCCTGACCTACAAAATTCTAAAGGAGATTCCCTTCGATGTTTCGCCTGTTTTTGAAACACAGATTCACAACATCATTTTTTCAACCGGGTTCAGGGAATGTTTCTCCCGGAATTCGCAGGAACCCATGCTCTTTTGCACCAACCGCGACAAGCTTGACGATTTCCTTCTGAAGAAAGCTGTTGAAGCAGGAGCACGGGTGGTTCACGGGGAAAAGGTAATGGAAGTCATACAGGAGGAGGATGGAGTGACGGTGATCACACGAGCAGGCAGGTTTCATGCAAAACTTGTGATTGGTGCTGACGGGGCTTCAAGCGCTGTTGCCCGATCGGCGGGGTTGCGTGAAAATATCTTGCAGGGACTGGCCTGGGAAGCGGAAATAAAGGTTGACCCGGCAACCATCCGGGAGTTTTCACAAACGGTTTTTCTTGACTGGGGTTCTTTCCCGGGAGGCTATGGCTGGGTGTTTCCCAAAGGGGATCATTTATCTATCGGGGTAGGGGGTCCGGCAAGTCTGTCGAAATGGATGATGCCGTATTATGAGAAGATGCTGGGGTATCTGGATGCGGGATACGGGATAAAGGTGCTGGAAACGATTTCACTGAAATCATGGCCGATACCGGTGCGGGTGAAAAGGAGCAGGTTTCACAACGGGCGGGTGCTTGTTGCTGGTGATGCGGCGGGGCTGACGGATCCGCTCACGGGCGAGGGCATTTATTATGCCGTACGGAGTGGCATTCTTGCGGCCCGGAGTTGTTATGAATATCTCAACAGTGGTTCTCCTTCACTGGAATCCTATTCGAAAGCTGTGAATGATGAACTCATGAGCGAATTGCTGGAGGCGAACAGAATCAAGCATCTGTTTAATACTTTTCCTTCAACAATTCACCGGTTTGTTCGTGACAGCGAAAGGGCATGGCGGGCCTTTATCCGGATTTTGCGCGGGGAACGGCTGTATGCCGATGTGCCTGCAGGATTTGGACGGTGGAAGGCATTCTGGGGTTTGGTCTGCCATCTTTCTGCGTGGATTTCTGCGTATAAGGAGCATCGGTTTTTAAAAACCGGCTTTAAATAAGCCTGGTGGTAAATTAATTTACAGGAGACTGCTGCACCAGGCTTCGCCTGACGACTGTATTCTCATCTGTCATGCGGTTGAGGAGGTCTTTCCTCACCTGTTCATAAGCAAGTCCTACGGAAATGTCCTTGTTTCGTTTCACCCTGAGGAGATAAACATCCGTGTTGAATAATCTCACGGGGATGGTTTCATCGCTGGTATTGCAGCCTTTTCCCGTCATGCGTATTCTGATTTCACGATACCTTGACGGTAAAACAAGACGAAGGTAATTTCCTGGTTTTAAATTACATAATGTATCCGTCCCATCGAGGATTGTCAGGCCATCATCTGTGGCGGATGCTTTCGAAAGGAACAAGATGGTGTTGGATTCTGTTTTAAGGTAATCCGGAACATTCAGCGGAATAAGTCGCCCGCTTGAAAAATCAATGGTACAGTTGCCTGGACCGTTTACCGAGGCCGTAGTAGCCTGCGTGGCAAGGGCCCCCAGCAATCCGCCCAGCATGCCGCCAAAAATTCCTGCCATGTATACACCTGTTGTTGCACCATCATAGGCGTCTTTTTTTTCAACAGTCACCATGATGGAGTTTTCCCGGCGGTTCGCCAGTGCAAAACCACTGCCCGCCCAGATAAAGAGGTGTGTTCCGTCGGAAAATCCGTAATAATCCTTTTGCGACAGCTCATTCGACAATTTTATAGAGGCACGCATGCGGGCAGAGTCTTTCCCGGGTACCTGGTATTTCACGGTGAAAGATGTCACCGTATCAGGATGACAGTCGCGGAAAGCATAAAATGATTTGAATAATCCTTTGCTGATCCTGGTTTTTTTGTATACATCAAACCCGCCCGGATTATCCAGCGGGTTTTGGAACAATTCTTTTTCAGAAATTCTTTTCAGATGCAACTTGCCGTATTCTGCTGCCTTGGAGAGATCGTCGAAACAATGCCCCAGAGCAGCTGCGATGTTGCCTGGATGGAACCCTGTGACGTCCAGACCACTTTTTTCGAACGAATCACCTGCAGTGTAAAGTTCAATGTATCCGCTGCTATCTTTTGAAATGAACGTCACAGAAAGATCGATGCAGGAAATTTCTCTTGCCGAGGAAGTGAGTTCATATATATACAGGCGGTTGATGCGGACGATAACCGGGTTCAATGATTCAGCCCGTGGAAACGAACGTTTCAGGCAATTTTCAACATCTGCGGCAATGGATGGCAGCATCATCGCCGCTTCCTGTTTATTGAACATGCCTGTCTGAACAAATCCTATGCATGATTCTTCGGCGGAGGCATTTATCACGCGGTCGACATAAATGCCCTTGATGAAACTGTTAACCCGCACTCCATCAAGGCTTACGACATAGTCATCAGCCAGTAAATCATACCCCGGAAACAGCAATAAAAACAGCAGGACTGACTTCAGAATGCCTGACATTTGAGAAGAAGAATTGTTAGCTGATACGGTTGTAATGTATGATGTTTTGTCTTAAGCCGTCAGTAAACTTTTGACGATAACAGAGATCATTTTGTTATCGGCTTTACCGGCGAGTTCCTTTGAAGCGGCGCCCATCACCTTTCCCATATCTTTAACGGAGGATGCGCCGGTTTCTGCAACGATTTTCCTGATTATTTCAGTAACCTCTGCTTCCGTCATCTGCTGAGGAAGATACGTTTCAATGACCGAAGCATCGTAGAGTTCTTTCTGTGCAAGGTCCTGGCGACTGGCCTGGGCGTAGATATCCGCCGATTCACGGCGCTGTTTGACCAGTTTCTGCAGAATCTTTATCTCATCTTCTTCATCGACATCCCCGGAAGCTCCTTCTTTGGTTTTTTCCAGCAGGAGCGCAGCCTTTACAGCACGGAGTGCCTCGAGCTTCGCAGCATCGCGGGCCAGCATTGCTGACCTGATGTCGTCATTGATCTTCAGTTCAAGACTCATTTAGTCAACTTTTTTGTTGAGAAATTTGTTCTCGCTTCTGAGTTCGACAGACCTGTCAGAATTTTCTGAAACCGAATAATCCGGAATTTGCGATTCAGAGGAAGGGGTGACTTCGCTCAATTCCACATTGCGTCTTTTGTATGCCGGGATATTTTCGATTTCGTATAAATTCTGTTCAATCGGCTGATGTGTTTTCAGCTTTTCACTCAGCTGGCGCAATTTTGAAATACGTTCAAAAGCTTTTTTCTCCTGGAAATCGTAAACATCCGGTTCTTCCTGCTGTACTGCTGAAGAAACGGGTTGCGGTCGGAAGATGATATGCGGCTCGGTTATTTCTGCCATGGTCATTGGTTGAAATTCATCGGAATTTGTTTCCATGGGTTCAGGCAGGAAATCAGGGTCCGGTTTTTCGAATGTAAATTCGATATTCCGCATTGGATCGACTTCGAGTGTTTCGGGGACCGGCATGCTGAAAATCGGGTCAGGATCCTGCATGATCGGAGTAAACGGCGTTTCGATCCTTACATTTGCAATTACCGTTTTTTCAGATTCGGGAGCGATAAATCTTTTCTCGGTTTTTGGTTCATTCTTTTCATACAGGTCAATGATCGTCACGGTTTCGGGTTCGCTTGGTCCTTTCTGCTTGTGATCTTCATCGAATCCTGTGGCGACGATGGTGACGCTGATTTTATCATCGAGAGATTCGTCAAAGCCATTGCCCCAGATGATGTCGCCGGTTGATTTTGTTTTTTCCTGGATATAATCCGTGATCTCCGTGACCTCATCCATGGTAATCTCATTTTTGCCGGAGGAGATATACAGCAGCAGGTTTCCTGCCCCGTTGATATCGTTGTTATCGAGGAGCGGTGAGTTAAGCGCTTCCTCAACAGCCATTTGTGCGCGATTCGGGCCGTTGGCAATACCGGTGCCCATGATGGCCACACCGCTGTTTTTCATTACGGTTTTAACATCTTCGAAGTCAACATTGATATATCCGGCAACGGTGATGATTTCTGCAATTCCCTTTGCTGCTGTTGTGAGAACATTGTCGGCACGTGTGAATGCTTCGGAAAGCGGAAGATCGCCGCAGAGCTGGCGAAGCTTGTCGTTGCTGATGATGAGCAGCGCATCGACATTCTGTTTGAGCTGGCGGATTCCGTCGTCTGCCGATTGACGGCGTTTGCGTCCTTCAAAAGAGAAAGGAATTGTAACGATTCCGACCGTGAGAATGCCCAGCTCTTTGGAAATCTGGGCAATGACGGGGGCTGCACCTGTTCCGGTACCTCCGCCGAGCCCTGCTGTGATAAAGAGCATTTTCGTTCCATTGTCGAGGACAGCCCTGATATCATCCGAATTTTCGAGTGCTGCATTCCTGCCAACCGAAGGCGCAGCCCCGGCTCCGAGGCCTCCTGTGAGATTTGCACCAAGCTGAATTCGCGTAGGAACCGGGCTCGATTCCATGGCCTGGGCGTCGGTATTACAAATGATAAAATCCACGCCCTTGATCCCTTGCTGGAACATGTGGTTCACTGCATTGCTGCCACCACCTCCAACACCGATAACTTTAATGATAGAGGATTGGTTCTTAGGTAATTCGAATTTCAACATAGTGGGCATGGTTTTGTCTTTTTTTCTGGTTAAAAGTATTAAGAAAGATTGCTTAAAATTGGCGTCATCCGTTTATTTATCAACGAATGATTGTTAATAGCCCGATTACTGATCATCTTCATCGAAAATGTTCCTGATCTTATCCAGGAATTTCTCCGGAAACCCTTTGGTCGGTTTATCCGGATCCTTGATTTTCTTCTCCTTCACCTTCTTTTTCTTATCAGCTGGTTCGGGTAATTCGGCCTGAATTACCGGCTCTTCCGGTTTCATTTTTTCCACTTCTTTCTGGTACCGTCCGATTCCTTCAATTACCAGTCCGACACCGGTGGCAAACATCGGGCTGCCCATTTCGGGTACCACATCGGTCGACAGGTGTTCGTTCGGGTAGCCAATACGGGTGTCGAGGCCGGTCATGAATTCCGTGAGCTGGGCAATATGCTTCAACTGGGCGCCGCCGCCGGTAAGCACGATGCCGCCGATGAGTTTCTTCTCATACCCGGAATTTTTAATTTCATAGTATATGTGTTCGATGATCTCCTCCATCCTGGCCTGGATGATCGATGCCAGGTTTTTCAGGCTGATTTCCTTCGGGGTCCTTCCACGCAGGCCGGGGATTGCAACGATTTCCTCCTCGCGGTTTTCACGGGCAAGGGCCGAACCAAACTTCACCTTCAGTTCTTCGGCATGTTTTTTAATGATGGAACAGCCCTCCTTGATGTCTTCACTGATGATTTCGCCGCCAAGAGGAATGACTGCAGTATGACGGATGATCCCGGCATGGAAAATGGCGATGTCGGAAGTGCCACCCCCGATATCAACCAGTACGACACCGGCCTCCTTTTCTTCTTCGCTGAGCACAGCCTCCGCGGATGCCATGGGTTCGATGATCAGTTCCACCACTTCGAGCCCGGCTTTGCGCACGCATTTGTAGATGTTCTTGGCTGCGGCAGTCTGCCCGATGATGATGTGAAAATTGGCTTCCAGCGAACTGCCGATCATGCCCTTGGGTGTGAGAATGCCATGCTCGCCGTCGATGCTGAACTCCTGCGGGATCACATCCAGAATTTCTTCTCCCGGGTTCATGTTCAGGTTGTACATGCTGTTGCACAACTTGTCGATATCCTCCTGGCTGATCTCGGTTTCACTGTCTTCGCGGATCATGCTGCCCCGGTGCTGCATACTTTTAATATGCTGGCCGGCAATACCGACATTCACATATTTTATATCAACACCCGATTTGGCAGAAGCCTCCGCCACTGCATCCTTGATGGATTGAACGGTATTGTCGATGTTTGCCACTACACCGCGTTTCACACCGATGGACGGCACTTTACCATATCCGAGAATATCAATTTTGCCATGTTCGTTCCTGCGGCCGACAATTACCGCGATTTTTGTTGTACCGATGTCGAGACCAACAATGATGCCTGATTTTTCCATGCTTGTTTAAATTTTAGAACACACCACTTGATTCTTGTATTTTATATTGATTACGTTGTATTTATTCCATCCTATTTTATTGAGGCCGAACTTGTAGAAGGCGAATAGCCTTTTGAATTTGTCGTCGAGATCTTCCGCCTTTCCCAGGAGTATCACATGATTGCCGATGCGCGGAATGAGCTCGAATTCGCCGAATTCATTGACATAGACCTGGCCGATCTGGGCTTTGAGAAACTGATCGTGGGTGATGTACATCGACAGCTTGTAGAGGTTGGTGAGGAGCGAATCATAATATGCAGAGTCGCTTAATGACAGGATATTTACCTGGTAGTTCGGATTTTTAGTGTATGAATCGTCGATAATCCCGTTAGCCACCAGGACGCGCGCTGAAAAATTCTGGTTAACGGGCAGCAGCGTCCCCGATTCGTCGAGGTAAAAACTTTCATATTTCCGGTTTATGATGCGCAGCATAGGCTCACGCTGGCGGATATCGATGAATACGGTTCCTTCATTATTTTCGTAAACAGCCACTTTTGCCACATACGCCTGTTTGCGGATTGCTTTTTCAATGGCCCCGGTATTTATATACCCGAGGGGCTTTCCCTTGATGTTCCCCGAGGTTTTCAAGATGATCGAATCAATATCTTTTTTGGTGATGAGGATGTCTGCAGCGCCATAGCTGATGCGGATCTCCACTTTTTTGCACGGCTTGCTGTAGTGTTCGGCCTCAACAAAGCCAACCAGGGTTCCCGCCCCGGCAACCAGCAGCACCCACAGAATGATCTGCAATATTTTCCAGAATTTCTTCATTATTGCGTTGGTTCTTTAAATAATTCCGTGAGCGGCTCAACAAACTGGTCGATATCCCCGGCTCCCATGGTGAGCAAAACTTCGGGGTTGCAGGCGACGATTTCTGCGATAAGGTCTGCTTTCTGAACCAGTTTTTTCTGCGAAATGCCGACCCGGTCAAGCAGCATTTGCGACGATACGCCTTCAACCGGTTTTTCCCGGGCAGGGTATATTTCCATCAGAATCAGTTCGTCGAGCAGTTCAAGGCTGCGTGCAAATCCATCGGCAAGGTCGCGGGTGCGCGAAAAAAGATGGGGCTGAAACACTCCCGTGATTTTCCTGTCGGGGTAGAGTTCCCGTGCTGCGGTGATGCAGGCCCTGAGTTCTTCAGGATGATGGGCATAGTCGTCGATGTAAACCATGTCAGGTCTGCGGACCCTGAATTCATAGCGGCGCTGAACGCCCTGGTAGGTGCGCAGGGCCTTGCGGAGGCATTGTTCGCCGATCTCCAGAAGTTGCCCGACGGTTAGGGCGGCAATGGCATTTTCAAGATTGAATTTTCCCGGAACATTCAATACCAGGTTATCGATGGTGCCTTTCGGGTGGACAAAATCAAAATGATATAACCCGTCTTCAACCCGGATATTCTGAGCGTGAAATGCGGATTTTGAATCTACGGCGTAATCAAAAACAGTGTAATGGCCTGCATTTGCAGGGCTGACCATGGTGCCGCTTTTCATGGCAAGCGATCCCCCTTCAACGATTTTAGCAGTGAAATCGGCGAAGGTCTTTTTCATGTCGTCATGATTGCCATAAATGTCGAGGTGATCGGCATCTGCAGAAGTGATGACGGCGATGAAAGGCGAAAGCTGCAGGAACGATTTATCATATTCATCGGCCTCTACCACGCAGACAGTTTCCCTGCTGCCGGTCGGTTGTTCCTCTGCGATACCGGCAGGGTTTGAATCATTCCAGAAATTTGTGCCGTAGTTGTTCGATATTCCCCCAAGAAAAGCGATCGAGCCGACCCCGGCGGTCCTGAGAATATGGGAAATCATCGTTGAGGTCGTTGTTTTTCCATGTGTTCCGGCAACCGCAACGGTTTTATATTTACCGGAGATCATCCCCAGCACTTCAGCCCGCTTTTTCATGGGGATGCCATGTTCTTTGAAATAACGGAATTCCAGGTGATCTGCCGGAACTGCCGGGGTGTAAATTACCAGTTCGGGGTTGGCAGGAATCAGGCTGACATCTTCCATGAAATGAATGGCCATTCCTTCGCGGATCAACTGGTCGGTAAGCGGGGTCGGGGTCTTGTCGTAACCGGAAACACTATTTCCCTGCGTGGAGAAATACCGGGCAAGCGCACTCATGCCAATGCCACCGATGCCGAGAAAGTAAATGGAGGCGGGATGAGGGAGAATGGATACGGGATGCGGGATTCGGGATTCGGGGGCGAGAAGGGAAAAGGCGACTTCTGCTATTTTTTCAGCTGCATTTGAAATTCCGAGTGTGGCGATGTTCTTTTTCAATTCGGATTTAAGTTGCGCATCTCCCATGGTTTTCATGATCGTTCCGCCTAACCGGCTGACGGCTTCCGAATCGGGAATTACAATGGCTGCGCCGCGTGATTCAAGGGCACGGGCATTTTTCGACTGGTGATCTTCCGCTACGTTAGGCGACGGAACCAGGATAACTGGTTTGCCAATGACACACAGTTCGGAAATGGCAATGGCACCGGCCCGTGACACGATGATATCTGCAGCAGCATATGCCAGATCCATGCGGTCGATGAAGGGAAATATAATTGGATGCGGGATGCATGATGCGGGATTTCCGATTTCCGATTTTTGATTTCCGATTTCGGCGGCTGGTTCCTGGAAGTTGGATTTGACATTTGCATAATAGTACTTCCCGGTTTGCCAGAGGACCTGGATATTTTGCAGGTCGTCCATCTCTTTGACGAATTTCAATATGGCCTGGTTGATGGTACCGGAACCAAGACTGCCGCCTACGACCAACAATGTGTTGCGCACCGGGTTTAATCCGAAAAACCGAATGGCCTCATCCCGTTTTCCATCGATATTTACCGCATCCTGCCGGATGGGGTTGCCGGTGAACACGATTTTATCCTGCGGGAAGTATTTATTCATCCCCTCGTAGGCAACACAAATTTTTTGCACGCTTTTGGCCAGGAGCCTGTTGGTAACACCCGGGAATGAATTCTGCTCCTGGATGAGCGAAGGAATATGTTTAGACGTCGCAATCCGTAAGGTCGGCCCGCTGGCGTAACCGCCAACACCAATCACCACATCGGGGTTGAACTTCGAGATGATTGACCTTGCTTTCAATAGGCTTGCCGCGAGTTTAAACGGAAAAAGAAGGTTCTTCCATGTAAGGCGGCGCTGGAATCCGCTTACGGTCAGCCCTTCAATGCGATACCCGGCAGCCGGAACTTTTTCCATCTCCATCCGCCCTTTCGCCCCGATGAACAGGATGTCGACATCCTTCGCCTTTGCCTTGAGTGCATTGGCAATGGCAATCGCCGGGAAAATATGCCCGCCTGTGCCTCCTCCGCTGATGATCACTCTCTTCATGTGGCAGGTACGGTTACGTTGATTTTACTGAGGGTAGGCTCCTGCAGAATTTCGATTTCGGTCCCGTTTTTGGTCTCGATTTCGGAAGTCCGGCTTACACTGAGGATGATGCCAAGCGATATGCTGGTGAACCAGATAGAAGTGCCGCCCATGCTTACAAGGGGCAGCGTTTGTCCGGTAACCGGGAAAAGGTTGACGGCAACTGCCATGTTGATGAGCGCCTGGAAAACCAGGCTGAACCCAATGCCGATGCTCAGCAGCGACCCGAAATTTCCCTGGCTTTTGGTTGCGATCCGGATCACCCGGAAGAAGAGGATAAGGTACAGCAATAGGACAAAGCTGCCTCCGACCAGCCCGTATTCTTCGATGATGATGGCAAAAATGAAATCCGAATAGGGGTGAGGCAGGAAATTCCGCTGGGTGCTTTTCCCGGGAGATTTTCCAATTATTCCACCCTGCACGATGGCAATTTTAGCCTGGTCAACCTGGTATGTGGCGTCAGGATCCGCCTCCTTCTTGTTGATAAAATGGTCAATACGGGCGACCCAGGTGGTGCCGCGCGGAAACAGCGCCGGGAACGTCTTGGACAGGAAAAAGATCATCACAATGCCAACCATGCCGAGGATTGCCAGCGAAATCATATATTTAAGGCTGATCCTGCCGATGAACATCAGCACGATGCACGTTACAAACAGGATGGCTGCCGTTGAAAAGTTTGCCGGCAGGATCAGTACGGTTACAGCTATTACCGGCAGGATTACCGGCAGGAATCCCTTGCGGAAATCCATGACCAGCTCCTGCTTCTTACTGAGTACCCGGGCCAGGTACATGATGAGGAAGAGTTTGGCAACGTCGGAACTCTGGAACGTAAGGTTCACGATCGGGACCGTGAGCCAGCGATTGGCGTCGTTGAGATTTGTCCCTGAAACCAGTGTGACGAGAAGCAACGGGAAGGTCAGGAACAGGCCGATTTGCGAGATCCGGGAGTAATACGTGTATTTAACCAGGTGCGTAGCATACATTAACCCCAATCCGAAAACCAGGATCATGAAATGTTTGAAGAGATAATATTCCGTGTTGCCGTGCTGTTTTTTATATGCAAGGGTTCCCGTTGAACTGTAAACAGCCAGCAGCGATAAAATGCAGAGGATGACCACCACAATCCAGATCACCTTATCTCCCTTGATATCTTTTGCAATTTTCAGCATCGGGGAATGGGATTATAAATTTTTTACGGATGTGCGAAAGGATTCTCCGCGTTGTTCATAATTTTCAAACATATCGAATGAAGGGCAGGCCGGCGACAGGAGAACCGCATCTCCTATATTTCCCATGTAATATGCAGCCTGAACAGCTTCTTCCATCGACAAGGCTATTGCCATCGGGATGTCCAGTTCGCCGTATGCTTTGGCAATGCGGCTTGTATCCGCCCCGAGGCATACAATTCCCTTTACTTTCGTACGCACCAGGTGCCTCAGTATGGAATAATCGTTGCCTACATCAACGCCTCCCACAATCCAGATAATTGGCCGCGAAGTGTTTTCAAGGGCGAACCATGTTGAATTCAGGGTCGATGACTTGGAATCGTTGATAAACTCCATCCCTTTTATGTTGGCAACCAATTCAAGCCTGTGTTCAACCTGCTGAAGGCCGTAGAAGCTCTCTTTGATGAAATCTTTGCGGATTTCACGGATTTTCGGGCCGATGGAGGCTGCCAGCGAATCGTATATTGTCGTTTGTCCCTGTTTTGCAAGTGCTTCGAATGTCATAGTGCTTATCTGAGTTTAAGTGTAACAATGGTGAGGACGGCAAGCATGATGCCCACGATCAGAAACCGCATCACGATTTTTGATTCGTGGTAACCAAGTTTTTGAAAATGATGGTGCAGCGGTGACATTTTAAAAATCCTCCGCCCTTCACCATATTTATGTTTTGTGTATTTGAACCAGGTGACCTGCATCACCACAGACAGGTTTTCGACCAGGAAAATCCCGCAAAAAATCGGGATGAGGATCTCTTTCCGGATCATGATGGCAAATACGGCAATGATCCCTCCCAGGGCAAGGCTCCCTGTGTCGCCCATGAAAACCTGGGCCGGGTATGAGTTATACCATAAAAAGCCAATGCAGGCGCCGACGAAAGCTGAAATATAGATGGCCAGTTCACCTGAATTTGGTATGTACATGATATTCAGATAATTGGCAAATACAATATTGCCCGAAACATAGGCTAGCACGCCCAGTGTAAGTCCGATGATGGCAGACGTGCCGGTGGCCAGTCCGTCGAGCCCGTCGGTAAGGTTGGCCCCGTTGGAAACAGAAATAATTATGAAGATCACGATTGGGATAAATACCAGCCAGGTCCATTTCTTCGCCCCGTCGCCCATCCAGGAAACGAACATGCTGTAATCGAATTCATTGTTCTTTACAAAAGGAATGGTTGTTTTTGTTGATTTTACAGGTGTTTTGGAAAAAATTTTACTTTTATCCGTGGTGGATTCCATTGAAAAAACGTCGGTGGTTGGCACATACGCTGTTTGCCGCACCCGTTCACGGATCACAATATTGTCGTTGAAGTACATGGTGAGGCCTACGATCAGCCCCAGGCCGATCTGACCCATCACTTTGAGTTTTCCGGGAAGTCCTTTTTTATCCTTTTTGAAAACTTTGATATAATCATCCAGGAATCCGATCAGCCCCAGCCAAACCGTGGCAACCATCACGATGATGATGTAGAGGTTGTTCAGTTTTGCGAAGAGGAGCGAGGGGATGATGATTGCAGCAAGAATGATAAGGCCTCCCATGGTCGGAGTTCCCTGCTTCATGGTTTGCCCTTCAAGTCCGAGGTCGCGCACCGTTTCGCCGACCTGTTTTTTTCGTAAAAAGTTGATGAGCCTTCTGCCGATGATCATCGAAATGAACAGGGAGGTGATGAGCGCCGCGGCAGCCCTGAACGAAATGTATTGAAACACGCCGGCGCCCGGCATGTTGAAGGCTTTGTGCAACCATATGAAAAGATAGTACAGCATAGGCTCAGTTATTTACTGTGTTACTGTTACTGAAAATTTCCTGAAGCACCTCTTTGTCGTCAAAATGATGCCTGGTCCCTTTTATTTCCTGGTAGTTTTCATGGCCTTTCCCGGCAACCAGGATGATATCGCCGGATCGTGCAAGCGCACAGGCAGTTTTAATGGCTTCGAGCCGGTTGACAATGACCAGGACTTTCTTCGCCTGGTGTAATTCCACTCCTGACCGCATCTGGGCAAGGATTTCATCCGGGTCTTCGTTCCGTGGATTGTCGGAGGTCAGGATCACGCGGTCGCTCATGCCGGCGGCAATAGCTGCCATGACCGGGCGTTTTGCCGCATCCCTGTTCCCTCCTGCGCCCACCACTGTGATCAGCTGCTCATTGTGGGAGCGGATCTCGTTGATGGTTTCCAGCACATTTTTCAGGGCATCGGGTGTGTGGGCATAATCCACGATTCCGGTCACCCTGTCTGCCGACATCACATAATTGAAACGTCCTGCCACCGGTTCCATCATGCTGAGGATCCGCAGGATTTCCGTTTTATCCTGCCCGAGCAGCACTGCTGCTGCATACACGGCAAGCAGGTTGTAGGCATTGAACGTGCCGATGAGTTTGAACCAGGCTTCCTGCCCGTCCATATTCAGGTGAATCCCGTGGAACTGGTTTTCGATGATCCTGCAGCGAAAATCGGCCATTGCATGCAGGCTGTATGTATACTTTGAAGCCGGAGTGTTCTGGAACATCACCCGGCCGTTTTTATCATCCTTGTTTACCAGGGCAAATGCTGATGCAGGCAGATGGTCGAAAAATGATTTCTTCGCCTTCAGGTAGGCATCGAACGTTTTGTGATAATCAAGATGATCGTGGGTAAGGTTTGAAAAAATTCCGCCGCAGAAGGTGAGCCCGGCAATCCTCTGCTGATCCACTGCGTGGGAAGAAACCTCCATGAAGCAGTATTCGCAGCCTTCAGCGACCATCTGCGAAAGCAGGCCGTTGATTTGAACCGGGTCAGGAGTGGTATGTGTTGCAGGGATTTCCAACTGGTTAATCTTGTTCTGTATGGTGGAGATCAGCCCTGTGCCGAAGCCAAGTTCGAAAAACAGCTGGTGAAGCAGGGTCACCGTGGTCGTTTTCCCGTTTGTTCCGGTGATGCCTACCAGTTTAAGCTTCCCGGAAGGATTGCCGTAAAAGCCGGACGCCATTATTCCCAGGGCTTCACTGCTGCTTTTTGCAACAATAAATGTGATTCCTGCAGGTATAACCGCCGGAAGTTGTTCGCAAACAACAGCCGTTGCTCCTTTTTCAATTGCCAGGCCAATAAAATCATGCCCATCGGATGTTGTTCCGCGGACAGCAACAAACAGGTTACCGGGAATCACTTTCCGTGAATCGAACTGAATGCCGTTCACTGGAATATCGATCCTGCCGGTAATGCCGGATACTGAATAACTGCCGATGATTTCAGATAGCAGCATCATGCCTGTGTTTTGGGTTTATCCTGTTTCAGCTTCAGATCGATCACTACGGGCATCCCTTTATATATTGACTGTCCCGGATTTATTGACTGCTTCACCACGCTGCCCCTGCCGTTTACCAGCACATTCAGCCCCTGCTTCTCAAGAAGGTAGAGGGCATCTTTCAGCCCCATGCCGCAAACATCAGGCATGATCCCTCTCACTGCTGCGGCAGGCGCCAGTATTATTTTGCTTCCGGAGGTTTCCGGGCGGGCCCAGGTTGCCTGGCTGTTCTGCGGGCTTGCCTGCATGTTGAGCAGCGTGAAAGCTTCCGACAGATCCTTCATTTGTCCGGTCTGGGCAAAAGGTATGTGCGGCGCAACGGTATCGACGGGAAGTGGGATCATGATGTCGGGACGAATGGCATAAAGTTTATCGGACAGTTCGCGGAATACCGGCGCAGCAACAGCGCCCCCGTAGTATTTGCCTTTCCGCGGGTTTACAATCACCACGATCAGCGAATATTTCGGATTGTCGGCCGGGAAATACCCGACAAATGAACCTTTATACTGCACCTGCTTGGTTCCCTGGCGGTAACCTTTATTTCCGGCTGCGATCTGGGCTGTACCTGTTTTACCGGCGATTTTGTAATTTGGTGATTTGATGCTGGCGCCCGTTCCCTCTTCAACAACACCCTCAAGCAGTAACTTTGCCTGCTGGACGGCCCATGGCGATACGATTTGCGGGTTGACCACAACGGGGTTGAAGCGCTGCACCAGCTGGCCATTCTTCCGGATTTCGCGAACAAAGAGCGGTTTCACCATCACTCCGTTGTTGGCAACAGCGTTGTAAAGAGCCAGGAGATGGATCGGTGCCAGGGAGATTTCGTAGCCGATCGACATCCATGGGAGTGAAAGTGCAGACCAGTATTTGCTTTTTGTCGTTTTAATATAGGGCCTTCCTTCGCCGGCGATCTGCAGCCCGAGTGGCCGGTTGATCCCGATTCGGTAGAGGCCGTCGATATATCGCTGGGCTGAGTCTGAATATGCGTTGTAGATCATTCTTGAAGTGCCCACATTCGACGATTTTTCGAAAACCTGCAAGGCCGTCATCACACCCAATCCACGATGAGAATCTTCCATTTTCCGTCCGGAATAGTAGGTTATGCCGCCGGAACAATTTACGGGAGTGGTGAGGTTGATTTTCCGGTCATCCAATGCGACGAGGAATGAAGCAAGCTTAAAGGTCGACCCGGTTTCCTGGCTTTCGCCGATCGCATAGTTGAAGATCTCTTCGTAGGTCCCTTTTTTGGTGCGGCCGAGATTGGCCATTGCCCGCAGGTAGCCTGTTTTTACTTCCATCAGGATTACGCAGCCGTGATCGGCGCTGTCGGCAATGAGTTCTTTGCGGAGCGAACTTTCAGCCAGGTCCTGCAGGTTTACATCGAGTGTGGTGATGATGTCATTGCCGTTCTGTGGTTCTATCTGGCTTTCCGGATCCACAGGCACCCACGCCTGTCCGCCTACCCGGCGCATGAGCCGCTGGCCGTTGACACCCTGCAGGTTTTTTGTAAAAGAGCCTTCAAGACCGACGTAGACCTTATTCTCCGCTTCACCGCTTTCATATCCGATGATGCGGCGGGCGAGCGATTTGTACGGGAGTTCCCGGTGATATTGGGCGATTACGATCAGTCCGCCCTTGAATTTCCCGCGTTTGAAAATCGGGAAATGGCGCATTTTATTCAGATCGGGATAGGTGACATCGCGCTGGATGAGAAGGTAGCGGTTCTGATTTCTTCTGCCCTCCCAAAGCATGTCCTTGTAGGAGGATGGTGTGCGGTCATTGAACAGCTGAGAGAGGCAGGCGGAAAGAGAATCAACATTGTTCCGGAATGTCTCATCGGTGATGGAGTCGGTCATGACATCCATGCGCACTTCGAAAATCGGTATTGAAACGGCGAGCAGACTGCCGTCATCGGCCAGTATATTGCCACGGATTGCCTCCATTTCGAACAGGTGGATTTCCTGCTTTTGCGCCATCTCCAGAAATTCTTTCTTCTCGAATTGCTGGATCATGACCACCCGTGCGATGATGAAAAGGCCAAACAGCAGTACCGCCAGGTAAACCAGGTAAACGCGGGTCAGTATGCCTTTTTTGATCTCTTTCATGGTTTCTTTGAATGAAGAGATTCTTCGGAATAGAGGATTTTATAAGGCGGCATTTTTGCTTCTTTGAGCCCCTGGATTATGGCACGTTTTGAAATTTCAGACTGACGGCCCTGGAACATCAGGATCGATTTGGTCGTGATATATTCGTACCGCAATTCCTTCAGTTCGGTTTTGGTCCGTTCGATCGACTTGAATTTCTTTTCAGTATAATAGGTGTTGGCAATGTATATCATGGCGAGCAGGGCAACGTACAGGATGAAAAGGAGGTTTCCTGTCACCCACTCTTTCGACAGGTAGTCGCCGCCGAGGAAGTCCTGGACCGCCCGGCGGCCTTTGCCGGACTTCCTGATTGCCTTGACGGGCTCTTTGATCTTTACCGGTTCCGCGATAACCGGATCCTCTTCCGCCGGGGAATCATTCGGAATATGAAGCTGATCGTTATATTTCAGGTTTTCCTTCACCATCAGATTTTTTCTGCAATGCGCAATTTGGCGCTGCGTGAACGGTTGTTTTCTTCAATTTCAGAATCTCCGGGAACGATGGCCTTGCGGGTTATCACTTTCAAAGGCGTAATCACATTCCCGAAAAAATCTTTTTCAATTGTCCCTTCGAAATTCCCGGACCGGAAATAATTTTTCACCAGTTTATCCTCAAGCGAATGGTATGAAATCACGACCAGCCGGCCTCCCGGTTTCAATGCCTGTGCCGCCTGTTTCAGGAATTCACGGAGCGCCTCCATCTCCTGGTTCACCTCGATGCGCAAAGCCTGGAAAAGCTGGGCCTGGTATTTGAACTCTTTGCCGCGTTCGGCGCAGGTATTCGCAATTTCCTTGAGTGCTCCTGTTGTTTCAACCGGTTTGATCTTCCGTGCCTCAACGATCCGCGAGGCCAGTTTCCGGGAGTTCCTTATCTCACCGTATGCATAAAAGAGATCGGCAAGATTCTGCTCCCCGTAGTGGTTCACAATGTCTTTGGCCGATTGCTTTTTTTTCCGGTCCATGCGCATGTCGAGCATGCCGTCGAACCTGGTGGAAAACCCGCGTTCGGGCTCGTCGATCTGGTGCGACGAAATGCCGAGGTCTGCAAGGATCCCGTCCACCGGCGATGCGTGATGCAGTTTCAGGAAATTCCGGAGGAAGCGGAAGTTGTTGTTGACCATGATGAGCCTGGGGTCATCCAGCCGGTTTTTGATCGCATCCTCATCCTGGTCAAATGCAACGAGTCTTCCACCCTGCATTTTCTCAAGAATGGCCCTGGCATGGCCGCCTCCGCCATATGTGGCATCAACATAAATTCCGTCGGGCCTGATTGCCAGCGCTTCAATGCTTTCTTCAAGCAGAACACTTTTATGGTAAATCATTGCCGGAATTGCTTATGTTCGGGTTTCCCATTACTTTTTCGGCCAGGCTGGCAAAATCTTCAGGCTCTTTGGAAACGAGTTCCAGGTAGGTTTTTTTGTTCCATACTTCAATCCGGTCGGAATATGCAAACAAGATAATTTCCTTTTCAATAGATGCAAAATCAAGCAGTTGTTTCGGCAACAGCAACCTGTTCTGACTGTCAAGGGTCAGGGGTGTAGCCCCATTGTTGAATGCCCTGACAAACTGGCGGTGATCTTTGACGAACAAATTCAGCTTGTTCATTTTGTCGGTGGTTTCATCCCAGACATCCTGCGGGTAAAGAACCAGGCAGCCTTCAAATCCCCGGTTGATGACAAACTTGTCATGGGCATCCTGGCTGATCTGTTTTTTCAGTGCAGCAGGAAGAATGATGCGGCTTTTATCGTCAAGCCTGCATTCGTATTCCCCTATTAAGTTTGTTACCGACACGTGTGCTTTTTTTTCGAGTGTAAATATAGATATAAAATCTCCACTTCCCTCCACTTTGCTCCACTGTTAATAACTTTTTTTCAATTTCATGATCCGAAGATTATTTGGCAGCGGTATTTAACAACTGGAGTTTCTTTCTAAATCAGGGATAAACCGGCGTTTTGCATTGCCATTTTCATAAATTTGTAACGTCGGTATATCGTTAGGGACTTGTATGCCGACGGCTGCCAATCAACACGCCTCAGCCATTTTTACGGATATGAAGAACAAAAACATAAAAAGCAAATCCACGAATGCTACCAGGCCGGACTTGTATTTAAGCTTGTTCCTGATATTATATGTTTTGGTGCCGGTTATCACACCTGACTTTGGCTGTCTTGACTCGAACGGTCCGAAATTTTTAATGCTGGCAGTTCTGAACCTTGCGGCTGTTACGTATATTGCTCTGCGCAAAGGAATGAAGGCCACGTTGCAGATTCAAGCAGGATTTTTCAATACGCTGACCGGACTGGCTTACACAACGCTCCTGCTAATCTCGCTGCTGTCCGTCGTGAAGTCAGTGAATCTTCCCGAGTCGATTCTCCAGTTATCCAAAGCATTCACGATTTTTTGCTCAGCATGCATTTTAATCCTGATTATCAAAAAAGACAGCCGGCATTTTACGCAGATCATCATTGTCCTGACCTGTGTTCTGATTGTCGATTGCCTGACCGTGTTTTACAACATCATTCAGTACATTGACGGCAGTCTGCCAAGTATCATGGAGATCAAATCCGTATACTCCAATAAAAACATACTCGCTTCCGCGATTTTCGTTAAAATTCCGTTTGCTCTCTGGCTGGTGATTTACGGCAATGAAAAAATGAAAACTCCGGGACTGATTGCTCTCTTTTTTGCAATTCTGGCAACACTCCTGATGAGTACCCGGGCATTTTACCTGGGATTGTTTTTCCTGACCATTGCGTTGGCGGCGTTTTTGGTTATACGGTATGTTCAGTCCCGGGAAAAGGTTTACCCGGTAACGTTAGTGAAGTTCATGCTGGTGCTGGGAATTGCATTTTCGGGTTATGCCATCGTACAGAAATACTTTTACCCGAAGCAGCATGATACGTATAATGTGTCGGTGACCCAACGACTGGCCACTATTTCGGCAACTGAAGGTTCTGCCGCCACGCGTCTCGGGGCATGGAAAAATTCGCTGAACCTGATCCGGGAAAATCCTTTGCTTGGTGTTGGAACGGGGAACTGGAAGATTGTGGATGTCAGGGATGAGAACCGGTATTTTTCCTCCTACCAGTACATGTACAAAAACCACAATGATTTTCTTGAGACAACCGCTGAAACAGGTGTTTTCGGCGGACTGGCGTTTTTGTTCATTTTTCTGTTCACCGGCCTTGATTTCGTTAAAACGCTGTTCGGGAAGAAGGCGGTTTCAAATCTTAAATTTCTTTTCATTCCTGCCTTTGGATTGCTTTCCCCGACGTTCCCGGGATCGCGAGTTACGGCGAAGCTATTTCAACCCTCAAGGGCTGGTATCTTCTTGAAAGCGAGAGGTACCGCGAACTGATCAGCCTGTTGCAGTATGACAAGTCGAGCCCGTACGATACGCGCCGTGAAAACCTGATCGGCAGGGCTTATTCCAGGTCAGGAAACCTTGACAGCGCTCTTTATTATTTCAGGTATGTGAATGAGCGAAAGCCTTTGCTTTACTCAATGGTTGAAGAAATCTGCAATATTTCAGCCTCAAAAGGCGATCATGGAGCGGCTGTCAAATGTATTTCCGCTTACCTCGGCAGAGAAAAATCCAACCGGGAGGCATGGCGAAAAGCCTCCCTGGTATATGAATCTTCCGGTGATTTTAAAAAGGCGCTGACCGTGACAGATTCGTCGTTGAAATATTTCCCGGAAGACAGCCTGTTCCTTGCCAGGCGGGTTTCCCTTGAGCGGAATGTGCGGCTGCAGGGTTATGAAGGCATTTTCAGGGATGGATTTGCATTGTTTAAAAATAAGGACTATCCGGGGGCAGCACGTTGTTTTTCTGAAATAATTTCGAAGGTACCTGATGCTGCCGAGGCATATGAGTTCAGGTCAAAGTGCTACTTCGCGCTCAAACAATATGCAAATTCAGTTTCTGACCTCAATGTGCTGATGGCGCTGAAAAAGGTTGACAGGAGCCTGTATAATCTCCGGGGTATCTGTTTATTCAACCTCAGAAGGAACAAAGAAGCATGCGGTGACTTTGAAACCGGGATGAAACTGGGGGATCCGGATGCGGTTGTAAATTTCGGGAAATTCTGCGGGCAGAAGGTTAAATGATCTGTTACGGATGCACGATCATCAGTTTTGCGGATGCTTCGGCACACCGTACGACATAGATCCCTGATGGCAGATTGCCGGTACGGATCGTATTCACTGCTCCCGGCAGCAGTTCAAGTACCTTTTGGCCAAACCTGTTCATTATCATGACCGGTGAGGGATTCCGCGTAAAATCGTCGGGCACTTCAACAGTCACCGACTGATCAGCAGGGTTTGGATACACTTTTAATGTTGAAAGAGCACGGGAATTTTCGCTGCTTATTCCCGGGATGATCTCCCCCTGCACCCGTTTGGTGATATAATTCAATCCTCCCGAGAAGTTGCCCAGGATCATGTCAAAAGCCTCCGGGTCGGTGAGATGCCCAACGGCAGGAGAGGTTTGCCAGCCAAACAGGGTGTCGGCAGGCGTTGGTGAAAGCCAGTCGAACAATCCCCCGGCATCTGTGAACCTGCCGCCGAGGTTGTTGTCTATGTTTTTAAAAAGATGGACCCGGCCTTCTTCTGAACCAACTGCAAGGAACGTTGTTCCGTCGGAAAGCCTGGAGAAACAGGGAGTGCTGAACCCGTCGTACGAAAGGTTGTAATTTGTTACATTCACCTTTCCCAGGCTGTCTGTTACCAGGATAAACATTGGATTATCAGCAGTTCCCGCATTTTTATAGTAATTCAGGTTCCCGTTTTGTTCGCCGATCACCAGGTCGGGTTTGTTATCCTTATCCAGGTCGAAAATTTGCGGCGTGCTGTAATCTCCTACATCGATCCCCTGCCAGCCTATGACAGGAGCATCAAACTCAGGGATCCAGGAATTGGTTCCGAGGTTTTTAAAGAAGATCAGTGTTCCATCGCTGCTGCCGATGAGCAGATCAGGCCAGTTGTCGCCGTTCAGATTCCCCAGCGCCGGATAGGCGCCGCGCAGATTCAGCCTGGAAATCCCGGCAAGGTCGCTGGTAACATATTTGAATACAGGCAGGGAGGCTGTTCCGGTATTTACAAAATAGGCGATGCCCGAACTGTAATAGGAATGAAGTTGTGCGTTGATATATATGGATGAGTCGTACATGCCGTCGTTGCCCACAAAAAGATCCGGGAGGCCGTTTTCGTCAAAGTCATACAGGACCGGGTGCGAGGCAGAGCCGAAATCCATCATTTCACCCCGAAACAGCTGTTCCGCCTGGAATTCGAAATGAGGAAGGCTGTTCGAGCCGGTATTTTTATAGTACCACACGCAGTTGTAGTTGTCGGAGGTATGTAGTGACGGATCGAAAGGCGAGACCACCAGGTCGTTGAGGCCGTCGTTGTCAACATCAATGAGCGAAACCGACGGAAAGGAAAACTGGTGAACCGGACGGGAATACGATGGAAAAGAAGTATCCTGGGCCACCATGAAGGCCGAATCATGTGTGCCTCCGTTGTACAGCGCAACAATTCCAGGGTAATCGACATCTCCCAGGATGAGATCCTTCAGCCCGTCATTGTTCAGATCGGTTGCCAAAAGCGTCGACCCGGTATGCCTCGACGAAGATACTGAATCGGAATATGGGCACCCGGCATTCAGCGTGATCCTGTTGCCTCCTTCACTCTCTTTGAATTTCCCCCAGCAATGATCGGAAAGTTTGAAATCCAGGCTGTCGCAGGTTCCATACTTCTCCATAGAAAGGTTTTTATGGTATTCGACGTAAGAACCCAATCCGAAGAAGGTAAGCAGGTCGAGGTCGCCGTCGTTGTCGATATCGGACAGGGTGGGATAATCAACACTTGTTACCAGTATCCCTACTTTCCCCGTATAATAAAATGATTCCAGCAAATCGGTGACCATCCTGAATTTAAGGACGGTGTCGGAAATATTTTCAAAAACCCGCACGCCACCCATGCCATAGGTGAAAATATCCATCCTGCCGTCGCAATTGTAATCGGCCGTGATGACCCAGTCGTGAAGTTCGGGCAGCTTGAGCGCATATTCCGGCGCAAACGAATAATCAATGGTATTTGGCGTGCCATGGTTCACAAAGGTGAGCCGGCGGTTGCCATGCCGGTCGAAAATGAGCAAATCATTGGTCCCGTCTGAGTTCAGATCGATGGCGCAGAACTGGCAGGAATTCAAGCCGCCGGCCCATGGGAATTTCAGGGGGAGGTTGGATGCAGGATAAGAGATACGGGATTCGGGATGCGGGATGCGGGATGCGGGATTTTGAGTGTGGCCGGCGTTGATGATCATCATCAACAGGTATATCAGGAGTGATTTGAGCAGAGCACCGGGAGATGGGTTGTGGTTTCGCATCATTTTACAAAGTTATCCAAAGTATTTTTATCTTTGACAGGGAGTTGGCGCAGATAATGAGCAATAACGAACGAGACAGACATTTTCACTTTTAAAATACCATATGCCCCGGATTCTTGTTATCGATGATGAAAGAAGCATCAGGAACACCTTGCGTGAAATCCTGGAATATGAGAAATATTCAGTGGATGATGCGGCCGACGGGGAGATTGGATTGCACATGATCGGGGAAAATAAGTACGACGCCATTCTGTGCGACATCAAGATGCCGAAGATGGACGGCATAGACGTGCTCGTGAAAATTTTCGCTCTGACCGATACGCCGGTCATCATGATTTCCGGCCATGGAACCATCGACACGGCAGTGGAAGCCATTAAAAAAGGTGCATACGATTACATTTCAAAACCCATCGACCTGAACCGTTTGCTCGTTGCCCTCCGCAATGCGCTTGACCGCACCCGCCTTGTGGATGAAACCCGGTTCCTGAAACGAAAAATAGGTGCTGATTATGAAATGATCGGAACCAGTGAGCCGATGCAAAAAATAAGGGATATGATCGCAAAGGTGGCTCCAACAGAGGCCCGTGTGATGATTACGGGTGAAAACGGAACCGGCAAGGAACTTGTTGCCCGTCACCTGCATGCGTTGAGCAACCGGTCGACAGGGCCATTTATCGAGGTAAACTGTGCCGCGATCCCTGCCGAACTGATCGAGAGCAACCTTTTCGGTCATGAAAAAGGCTCATTCACCTCCGCAATCAGGCAGCATAAAGGTGATTTTGAACAGGCCAGCGGCGGAACCCTTTTCCTGGATGAGATCGGCGACATGAGCCTTTCGGCCCAGTCGAAAGTTCTGCGGGCCCTGCAGGAAAATAAAATCACCCGGGTGGGAGGGGAGAAGGAAATCCCGGTGGATGTGCGGATCATTGCAGCCACCAATAAAAACATCAGGGAGGAAATCAGGAACAGAACCTTTCGCGAAGATCTGTATCACAGGCTGAGTGTTATTGTCATCGAAGTTCCGCCGCTTCACAAACGGCTGGATGACATCCCGCTGCTGGTCGGGCATTTCCTGGGAGATTTCTGCACAGGCATGGGAAAGCTTCCGATGGAAATATCTGATGAAGCGATGGATGCACTCAGAGAACTTCGCTGGAGCGGCAACATCCGCGAACTGAAAAACGTAGTTGAACGGCTTGCCATCCTGTGCGACGGAACCATCACAGCCGATGACGTGAAACGATTCGCCATCTGAACTGCCCGTCCTCCCGTCCGCTATTTCACTCCATCCCTCATCATATTCTCCTCAATCATAAACGCCGCCATCGTAAACGAATAACGATACTCCTTCGCCGGCAGCGTATATTCATCGTGCGTCCGTGCTCCCCAGCTGTCGTCACCGCCAACTCCCATCTGCCCGAAATCAATATTCAGATCGACAAACGGATTTTTCTGCAGGTCATGAATGTGCTTCCCGGCCTGTTTGAACCCCTTCATGTCATCATACGTATAGGGCAACGCGCTGAAACAGATCAAAGGGTCGCCGGTAAACCGGATCACGGCGTGTTTTTCATTCTCCAGCGAAACCCAGCGGACATCTGTCTTATAACCGTTTTCCTGGGGACGGATGTAGGGGATAAATTGCTGGTCGACAGTGCTGCTGTATATTCCCGCAAACGATGCGGTTTTGCGGTCGCAATAATTTTCCCAGGGGCCGCGGCCATACCAGTCAACCTTGCGAAATGCCGGGTTGATCTGCATGTTCAGTCCAAACCTTGGTAATTCCGGGAGTTTATCCTTCTCTGGTTTCAGGGTGGCCGTAACAATCACTTTGCCCTCTGCCTGCACCCGGTATTCAACGGTTTCCACTGCCACTGAATCGGGAAAGGCGAACTGCATGGTCATGACAACTTCCTCCGGGGAAGAGTGTTTCAGTTCGGTTTTTACCAGCCTCCGTCTTTCCGAAGCATCAAACCATGCCTTGCACCGCTTCGGCATTCCGTTGCCGATGTCGTTGTCGGTTGGCGCCCTGCGGAAATTGGGCAGCGGTCCGCGCACGATCATTTCAACATCCCTGTATTTCCATGAGGAAAGGGTGCCCGTTGTTTTATCGAACCCGATGGAATACAGATTATTGCTGACGGTTACGTAATGATCGTCCTCGCTGACATTCATGGTCGGATGGCGGCCTGCAACGAACATTTCGACCTGTGTGCCCATGGTTGGCAGCGAAAGTTGCCCGGAGGCAAGGATATGTCCTTCGGGGAGTATTCCCATCGGACCGGATGTTTTTAAATAAAGATTCACAAAGTATTCTGTGACACCCTGCGGTTTTAATTCCGGCATCGGGATGGTCAGCTCTTTTTTTTCTCCCGGCGGAAGAGTGAATGAAGGCAGTTTCCCGGCCAGAATAACTCTTCCGTTGCTCAGCAGTTCCCAGCCGATCACCGTATTTGACAGGTCGTAAAAATCATAGTTGTTGATGATCTCAAAGGACAGTTTTTTGGGATCGGTCATTTTGAATTTTACATATTGATACGCTTTTTTAACCTCCCAGTACCCGGGATGGGGTGTACGGTCGGGAAAGATGATGCCGTTGCACATGAAGTTTCCGTCGCTGGGAACATCCTTCGGGCCAAAATCACCTCCGAAGAGATAACTGTCAGGCTGACCGGGAGTTTTCCCAGGCCGCAATATTCCCTGGTCAACCCAGTCCCAGATGCAGCCCCCCTGGAGTTGCGGGTATTTTTCGATCACATCCCAGTATTCCTGGAAGTTGCCGGTGCTGTTCCCCATGGCGTGTGCATATTCACACATGATGAGCGGGCGCAGTTGCCTGGAATAGCCATACCATTTCAGATCGGACGGGGTCCAGTACATCGGGCAAAAAATATCGGTGTTGGACCCTTGTTCGGCCCGTTCGTACCAGACCGGCCGGCTGTTGTCGCGTTGTTTCACCCAGTCGTAGGTCGCTTCGAAATTGCAACCGTTGCTGGCTTCGTTGCCCAGCGACCAGATGATGACGCAGGGGTGGTTTTTGTCTCGTTCCACCATGCGTTCGGTGCGGTTCAGGTGGGCCTTCATCCAGCCTGGGTTATTTCCAAGGGTGCGGTCGGGATCATACCCCATGCCGTGCGATTCGATGTTGGCCTCATCGATCACGTACAACCCGAATTCATCGCAGAGTTCGTACCAGTATGGATCGTCGGGATAATGGCATGTGCGCACCGTATTGATGTTTGCCTCCTTCATCAGTGTGATGTCTTTCAGCATCAGTTCCCTGGAAATCACATGGCCTGTTACCGGGTCGTGTTCATGCCGGTTCACCCCCTTGATCAGCACGGCTTTCCCGTTGACCAGGAATTGTCCGTTTTTAACTTCAGAAGTGCGAAACCCCACCCGGCAGCCGGTCGATTCGATGATGTTGCCATCCTGGTCTCTTAGGGTAAGGACCAGCCGGTAAAGATTTGGTGTTTCGGCGCTCCATTTGCGGGGATCGGGGATGAATTTTTCGAAACAAACGGTATCTTCCTGCAGGTTGCCGGGCCTGACATTGATGGTCTCGGTTATCTCAGGCTTTTTACTGTCACTGGATTGAAACAGCGAAATGGCAAGGGTGTAAACCGGTTGTTTGAACGGGCGGTCGAGGTCGGAGGGGGGATTGATTCCGCCGCCTGCTATGATCGCCGTGACTTTCAATATCCCGTGCCGGTAATTGGAGAAGAGATCGCCCACAGCGAAGAAATCGCGGATGCGGGTTTTGGGAGTTGAGAAGAGAAAAACATCACGGTTGATCCCGCTCATGCGCCACATGTCCTGGCATTCAAGATAAGATCCGTCCGACCAGCGGAAAACTTCAACGCCTAGCGTATTTTTCCCGGGACGAAGATATTTTGTGATGTTGAATTCTATCGGCGTTTTTGCATCTTTTCCCATGCCGACGCGTTGCCCGTTCAGGTACACATAGCAGAAAGATTTGACCGCACCAAAGTGGAGGAAAACCTCCCGGTCGTTCCAGCCGGCCGGTATTTCAAAATCCCGCCTGTAACTCCCGACCGGGTTGTATTCATGCGGAACTTTCGGCGGATCAGGCTTCATCAGGTGTTTGAACTCATAAGGCTGGTTCACGTAAATCGGGTATCCGTAACCCTGGATTTCGATCGTTGACGGAACCCTGATATCATTCCATCCTTTCACATCAAAGTCATCCTTGTAAAAATCCATTGGCCTTTTTGCCGGATTTTCAGACCAGCTGAATTTCCATGTCCCGTTCAGAAGCATATAATAAGGAGAGGATGCAACTTCGTTTTTCAATGCATCCGCCTCGCTGCCGAATGGGATAAAAGAGGCATGCGGTGGTTCGTTGCCGATCCCGGTGAGCATGGGGTTTTCCCAATCCAATGGCGGGGTGTTTTGCGCGAAGGTTGAGGAGGAGAAAAATAGTGAAATGGTGAAATAGTGAAATAGCGAGATGGCGAAATTTTTCATGTGATTTTTTTTCGAAAGTAGTGAAATTTTCGAACGCATGGAAGATGCTGCAATCCTGAATTTTTTCCCTGATGTCGATTTTTTTTCAAGTTTTCTGTATTACCTTTGCTTGAAATCCGGATTAAGCAGTATAACTTAATCTGAAACAAATGAAAACACTGAAACAAATTTTCTGCAGTCTCATGTTGCTGGTTCCTTGCCTTGCCTTTGCAGGAGTAAAGGAACTTCCATTTACCTTTGAGGACCGCGACAGGATGATCAGGACCGAACAAAAGGTCGAATCGCTGCGAAATGAAATGACAGCCCGTTTTGAATCTGTCAATAAGCAGTTTGAATCTGTCAATAAACAGTTCGAATCTGTTGACAAACAATTTGTTGGCCTTCGGTCGGAAATAAACTCCAGGTTCGACCAGCTTTTCAACTTTCTCTGGGCGTTTCTCGGAATTTTCACCACCATGGTTGTCAGCATCTTCGGGTTTGCCTTCTGGGACCGGAAACTGTCACTCGCACCACTGAAAAATGAAAATCAAAAAACACTAAATGCCCTTCGCGAGTTTGCCGAACACCAGCCAAAACTGAGGGAAATCCTCAGGAATGCGGGACTTTTATAGAATTTAGGATTTTAGTCTTCTCCGTGAAAAAATTAATTGTCCTTACCGGGGCCGGCATGAGCCAGGAAAGCGGGATCAAGACCTTCCGCGATGGTGATGGTTTGTGGAATAACCACCGCATTGAGGATGTTGCCTGCCCGGAAGCCTGGGAAAGGGACCCGGTGCTGGTTTTGAATTTTTATAACATGCGGCGGAAGGAGTTGTATGAAGTTGAACCGAACGCAGCCCACCTTTCGCTGGCGAAACTTGAAGAAGACTATGACGTTCAGATCATCACCCAGAATGTGGATGACCTGCATGAAAGGGCAGGAAGCACCAACGTTCTCCACCTTCACGGGGAGCTGAAAAAGGTCAGGTCGACCGCAGATCCTGCGCTTGTCCACACATTGGACGGTTGGGAGTTAAAGATGGGTGATTTCTGCGAAAAAGGATCGCAACTCCGGCCCCATATTGTATGGTTTGGTGAGCAGGTCCCGATGATCATCCCTGCAATTGAAATGGTGGGTGAAGCTGATATCCTGCTGGTGATTGGCACGTCGCTACAGGTGTATCCGGCGGCCGGACTTCTTCAGTATGTTGCACCCGGGGTTCCAAAGTATTTTATTGATCCGCAGGCAGAGCCGCACTATTATGTGCCTGGCCTGACCGTGATCAAAGAAAAGGCAACCATTGGCATTCTGAAGTTTATAGAACTTTTAGCAGCAGGTTGATTCTTTCCCAATCTGTAAGGGTGTGGGTGAATTCGGACTGGTCTGGTTTTCCCATATAAACGGAAGATTGACGGAACAACATTCCGCTCGGTTCCTGCTTCTCAAGATGGATGTGAACCTCATCTGCCCCGGTAATCCTGATCAGTTCTGCAACATTATGTTCCTTCACTCCGCTGCCCGGCATGATGATGATCCGGCCTGCCGATTTGCCTATCAGCTCCCTGATGAGCATGGCGCCCTGCGGAGCAGTGGGTTGCTGCCCGGAGGTGAGAACACGGTCGATCCCGAGCGAGATCAGGTCTTCCATGGCTTCGTAGGGATCGGCTGTCATGTCGAAGGCCCGGTGACAGGTGATGCCCATCGGGCGTGCCATATTCACGAGCTCCTGCATGCGCTTCACGTCAATGGTGCCGTCGGCATTCAGGATCCCGAAAACAACACCATCGGCACCCAGTTCTTTAGCCACCCGGATATCTTCCTGCATGATATCAAACTCATCTCCGGAGTACAGGAAGTCTCCGCCTCTTGGACGGATCATCACAAACAGTGCGATGTGCAGGTTTCTCCTGGTAAAGCGGACAGCTCCCGCACTTGGTGTGGTTCCCCCGTCGTGAAGGTTCTCACAGAGTTCCACACGGCCGGCACCGCCTTTTTGGGCTTCGATGGCAGACATTGCCGAGTTAACACAGGCTTCGATGATCATATTTTAGTTTTTGTGAATTGGTGAAAAAGCGGACAAGCGGACAAGCGGATTCAAATTATTCATTCTTTGTGTGCCTTTGTGAATTCCTTTGTCGCCTTTGCGGTTATTTTTTTTAAGTTATTTTCGAAAAAACCGCTCCACCTGGAAATTGAAATCATCTTTAAACTTAATGCAGGTGTCATGTCCGGAACCCGGTAAAATCCATAGAAATGCGTTTGGTATGCTTTGATAAATTTCAAGGGTGTGTGCCGGTTTGATGATGTCGTGGTCACCGCCGATGACAAGAACCGGGCAACGAATCTTCCCAAGCAGTGCACCGGGGATATTCGGTTCATCGATCATCAGCCGTGTGAGTTTCAGTTCGTTCTTGACCCCGGGATCCGGCTTTTGCCCGGAAAGCTTATCCGCATGGTTCTTCATCCATTGCATGTCATTGGCTGAAAATGCGCTGGTATCAGGCCTGATATTCGCCCCGGTCACTGCCAGTTTTCTCACTTTTTCCGGATGCCTGATGGCCAGCAGCAACCCGATGATCCCGCCGTCGCTCCATCCCACGATATTGGCAGAATCAATATGGAGAGAATCCATCAGGGCGTTGTAATCATCGGCCATCATTTCATATGACAGCGAATCGGAAGGATCGGCCGATTTGCCTTGCGAACGGCTGTCTGCAGCAATTACGTTGTATGATTTTGAAAAATACGGAACCTGGTTTGCCATGTCTGCGATGGATCCGCCATTTCCGTGGATAACCAGCAGCGGCTGACCTTTCCCGTAAGTTTCAACGTACATCCTGAAGCCCCTCGTGCTTATGTACCGGCCTGCTGACGGATTTGAACCGTATTGTGCAGTAGTCTGGCTTTCAGATAGCGATTGTGCCGCACATTCAACAGATGATGACAGGAAAACCAATGCTGACAGCCATGTCAATATATTTTTCATATAATCAGTACGAATTAAAATGTCTGGGAGCAATTTCGGCAAATTTCCGTTGACCTGCGGTTTTTTAAAATCGTCCGTCTGAAATCATCATAGCGCCTTCCACGCCATATTTCCCGGAAACTATGTGTTGCAAGGTCTCCCATCACATTCACAGCATCCTTGTCAAAACAGCAGGGCACCACCTTGCCATCCCAGGTGATCACGCACGAACTCCACATGCGGAAACAGGAATTTGGCATCCGGTTTTTCGGTTCATACCGGTCCCCGGATTTTGCATTTTGCAATTTGCACTCTGCATTTTGCATTATTCCTGGTGTCGATTTCACATATCGCGAATGCCTTGGATTTTCGGGCATCAGCGGGTTCCCATACTCAAAGTCGTTGAACTGGGCGGTTTTAAATTCAAGTTTATCCACGCCCAGTTCCTTTGATAATTTCCTGACGGCATCCAGCTGGTGTTCGTTTGATTTCAGCACAAGGCACTGCAGGACAATTTCGGGGTCCTGCTTTTTCAATCTTTTTTTTTCGCTCACCAGCAGCCTGATTCCTGCGATCACCCGGTTGAAATCGCCACCCTGCCTGTAAACTTCATAGCCTGCCGGGTCGGCTCCGTCGAGGGAAATGATAAGCCTGTTCAGCCCTGAATCAATGGTTTTACCGACAGTATCCCGGTCAAGAAAATGCCCGTTGGTGGAGGTTGCAACATATATTTTCCGGGACCGGGCGTAGGTGACAAAATCGAAGAAATACCTGCTCATGTACGGTTCCCCCTGGAAATACAGTGTAATCCATGATAACCGGGGCGAAAGCTGATCCACGATTGAACGAAACAAACCAGGCTCCATGAGTCCCCGGGGGCGGGTAAGTTCTTTCATCCCGGCGGGGCATTCCGGGCACCGCAGGTTACAGGTGTTGTTGGGTTCGATGCTCACCGCAACCGGGTTTCCCCAATGAACTGCTTTTTTTGAGATCCTGGAAATAAGATAGCCGGCGACAATGCAGAACAGGTTCGTGACCCGGGCAAGCCAAATGTTCATGATTGTGATTCGTCGGAATCCTGTGCCGGTTTGTCATGTTTCTTTTTCTTTCGTTTGGCCATGATCGCTTTGCCGAATGAAAAAGCTTTGGAAATTACCGAAGAGGAGGCTGATATATCGTTAATCACCGAGCCGGCCAGGTTTTTAAACGTGAGGGCATGGAGGATATCCCGGTAGCCGTTGTGAATGTTTTCCTCGGTTTTCAGTATTTCAAGCCGCAGCCGTAACTTTTCCATCCTGAGATCCTTCAGGGAATGGATTTTTTCCGGCTTTACAGCATATCGGTTACTCGTTTTCATCTTTGTCCTCCATCAGAATTTTTGTTAAATGCTTCACCAGCGGGTTGATGAAAAACTGGTTCCGCATGACATAGATCAGCACTCCTCCCAGGATGTAAAATGAAGTGATAATCAGCGCTCCGATCCACGTAGGGCCGATATCGGAGCCGAACCAGAAAACAAAGGCCAGGGAGATGAAAAGCAGCAGGAACATTGCCAGGATGAAGAAGATGACCGCAATCAGGAAAAAGGAGGCAAGTTTTGCGATCTTTTCGGTTAAAATCAGTTTTGCCAGGTCGATGCGCAGATTCACATAATCTTTGACATTCTCTGTGAGCAACGACACATTTTCAGAAATTTTTCCAGGTGCCATCACGTTCCCTCCTTCGATTCGGTGCGGAGTTCGTCTCCGTTGAGTTCATCATCTTCTTCCCTGGAAAATACCGACTTGATGGCATTGAGTTTTTCCGAAAGATCATCCTGCATCGTGTCGGCAAGTCCCAGGAGTCGTTTTTTCAGCCGTTTCCGGGTTTTGGAACCCTTGGCCGGGGCAAGCAGAATGCCTACCCCGATACCTGCTGCCACCCCGATAAGGGCGGCGAACAATACTTTTGAACCTGAATTTGCCATCTGGGAAATTATTAATCGGTTAACAATGTGTAAAGTTAACTCTTTTCTGAAATATGCCGGACAATTCGGAAATTACTCAGAAATTCGCCTGCAATGATTTTTATAAATCCGTAGGCAGGAACGGCAACGATCATCCCGGCAATACCGCCTACACTCGCGGCAGCGATGACCACCAGGAATATTTCGACCGGGTGGGCTTTGACGCTTTTTCCCTGGATGAGAGGTGCAAAAACATTGTTGTCGATGGTTTGAACAATAAACATGGCTGCGATGATGCGCAGCGCCATGGGCATGATCATGGCATAATCGCCGGTGCTGATTACCCCGGTTACACCGAGAATAACCCCCATCAACATCGAGATGATTCCTCCCAGGTAAGGAACGATGATGATGATCCCGGTAAAGAAACCAATCACCATCGGACTTTTAACCCCGACAATATACAGTGCCAGCGAGTATGTGATGATGTTCAGGATGATCTGAAGGATGAGTCCGATGAAATAGCGTGAAAGCAGCTGCCTGCTTTTGGACATTACGATTTTGACCTTCTCTTCGTGGACCTCAGGTGTGACAAGCAGGATAAACCCGGGAAGCATCTTGCTGTCCTTCAGGAAAAAGAAGGAAAGGAAGACGATTGAAAACAGGTTGAAGAAAAATGTACCGGTGAACGAAATAATGGAAGAAAGAACATTGGAGAACATGCCGAAGTCGATGATTTTTAAAATGGCCTGTTTCGCGGAAGATTCGATGGTGGCTCCTCGTGGCATTATTCCAAAATGGATCAGTGAATGCTGCAGGTAAGCCAGGTCGTTCTTATAGTATTCCATGAGCTGCTTCCCGTCGATGTTGCTGATCATGCCTGCTTCATTTACCACCAGGGGAATAAAGAGGCTGAAGATCCCGAAAAACAGCCCCAGGATGACGAGCAGCGTAATGGTCGCGCTCAATGCGCGGGGAAATGCGAACCGGCTGATCCTGATGGAATCGAACTTTTCAACAAGCGGGGCCCCTACGATGGAGATCACCCCGGCCACGATGATGAAAATGACGATATCTGAAAAATACCAGGCCAGGAATCCCAGACTTCCGGCAATCAGGACCAGGAAGAAAATTTTGTATTTCTGATAAAGGTCGTGCATTATAATTCCTCCTCGTTGATTCCTGCAAGTTTCATAATGAATTTCTGCAGTCCGGTCTTTAAGTCTTGGTTTCCGTGCACAGGAACTGTGATTCTGACATTCAGACCTTTGATGACATAAATATGATGGCTACCTGTTACTCGTGTTAGCGTCCAGCCCTTGTTTTCGAGAAGCTTGCACATCATTTTTCCACTGATGGTTTTCATAACTAAACTGCAAGTTCCATCACGGTATCTTTATTCTCAAGATGAATGCTTTCCATATCGATGGCCAAACAACCTTCAACAGCATCATACATGTTGCTGATGAGTTCTATCATTGAATCACCTTGTGAGGCACAACCCGGAAGTGCGGGAACTTCCGCCCAATAACCTCCCTCTGGTGCTTCATGTATAATTATTTTTAATTTCATTTGGATGCCTGTTTAAAACAATGTTGATTTTCAGTTTATTTTGACAAATTTAATCAATTTTCATCCAAAGCAGTTCACTGAAAATGGTTTTAATCCGACGAT
>JBAXDH010000016.1:0-41469 GCA_037141055.1 bacterium
CCATATACCATTGCAAAGAACGCGATCGGGATCAAAAATTCAGTAGTCATTTCCGTTAATTTTGGGTTTGTTTTCCGTTTTCGATCCGTTTGACGCAGCTTCAATGCATTGGTTACAGGTCCTTTGACAAATCCATTCTATTGAACAATAACTTTTTCACTGTATACCTTATTATTGGCTGACAGTTTTAAAAAGTAAACTCCTTTGGCAAAACCCGTCATGTCAAGTTTCTTCCTGTAGTCGGAAGTAATGCCTGTAAGCCTCTCGTTATAAACAACTTTTCCGTTCATGTCGGTTATCATCAGATCCAGTTGATTTTCCTTCCCTGAAATCGAAATGGTCAGTTCGCCGCTCACAGGGTTCGGAAAAACCTTAATCGCAGCATCCAGGTTGTTCTGACCGATTCCCGCACAATTTTTTACAACAAGCGGTTTCAGCGATTCCGTTCCCTGGCCGCAGGTGTTCTCTCCCTTAACGCTTATCGTTCCCGAAACGGCAGTGGCACCCATGGTCAGGGTAACCTGGTTCGTTCCCTGGCCGGATGCAATGGAAACTCCTGCCGGCAGCGTCCAGGCATACAGTACAGCACCTGTGATGACGGGAACACCATAGGTATAATTTCCCTGGTTCAGGCAAACCGTATCTTTCCCGGTTATGGCACCGGCAGCCTCCGGTATTGAGAGAACCCCGACTGATTTTGTAACAGGACTGGTTTGCCCGCAATCGTTTTGCGCAAATACGGAGATAACTCCGGCATCAGTACCCCATGTAACATGAAGCGTATCAGTACCCTGCCCGCTTGCAATGGTCACCCCTGCCGGAACCGTCCAGTTGAAAATCAGTGAATTATCGGATGTGATGACATAAAACGCCGCATTTGTGTTTTTACACACATTGTTTGGACCTGAAACCGGGTTTATTGCGGCAGGAGGCAGGTTCACAACCACCGGCAGAACGGAGGCTATCGGATTGTTCCCGCAATTGTTTCCGGCGATAACCTGGACCGAACCGGATGCAAGGCCCCACTGAACGGTAATATTCGCTGTATTCTGACCGCTGAGGATCACTGCATCTCCCTGGACGGTCCACGAATAGGTGATGCCGCCAGCAACTTCAACAATTGAATAAGCAGTGGTGCTACCGGCGCATACCGATTGCGGTCCGGTGACGGGACCCGGTGCGGCTGGCGGAGTATTTACGACTACCGTTGTGCTGTCGGTGGCAGTAGTACCTGTATTGTCAGTCACAACCACATGGTAGGTGGTAGTAGCACCCGGTGTTGCCACCGGGTTGACAATCGCGGGATTGTTCAGGCTGGCTGCCGGTGTCCATGCATAGTTAAAAGGTGGTGTACCACCAATGATGGATACATTTAACTGCGAGGTCTGGCCCTGGCAGATGGCTCCCGGACTGGCACTGGCCGTAGCCATGAACATGTTTCCGGCCAAAACCTTGATTGTCGCGGTGCGCTTGTGAGCCGGCGTTCCGTTGGGGCCGGTGGCAATGAATGATGCGGTGTAGGTACCATTGGGAACGCTGCCGGTAAGAACCACCTTTACAGGTTTGGTGGCAGGGTAGGCGGTAATATTCGAACCGGACGGAAATTCAAAGGTAATGTTTCCTGCAGTAGGAACCGGAGCGATGCTGCCCGATAAAATGACCGTATCCGTATACAATTTAACTTCAGGAATTGAAACCTGGAAGGTGGTATTGTCAACCGGCGAGTACAACGTATCGGCCGAATGGTCAATCGCCATAGCAAAATCGGGAAGATAACCCGTCATGCTCTGGAATGAACCGGACCTGAAATCGGTCCATCCGATCATCGATCCCTTTTTATTTGAAATAACGCCGTTATAGTCACCCTCGTACCTCGGTGTTCCGCCGCCGCCGCAGCTGCCGCAGTCAATTTTCATTTTCTTGTTTGAAATGCGCTGGTTGGCGGCAAAGGTCGTACCGCCATCGGTGGAATACGTGGCATAAATGTATGCACTGTCATTGGTGGGCGTATCGCGGGTGTCCATCCACATCACATATAATTTTCCCGTTTCCTTGTCGCACCAGATTGCAGGATGCCACTGTTGAAAATTCTGGGTGTTTGCATCATCGTTCACCCTTACAGCGCTGGTCCAGGTGGCACCGCCATCGGAAGATGACCTGCACCATACATCAGACTTTCCGTTCGCGCCCGGGGGGTCATTGGAAGCATAAACGCAATAAAATTTACCACGGCTGGTGCCATAGCTGTTGTCGGCAGCAATCATAGGGTAGGGGCGCGTACGCATGTTGGACACAGAATTTCTGCCTCCAACCTGGGAGCCGACAGTATTTGCCCACTGTTGCGACGACCTCTGGGTGAAAGTTGCACCGCCGTCATTAGAGCGATAAAAGGTATATGTGGCATTGAAAGAGCCTCCGCCATTTGTAACAACATACACGGCTCCGCCCTGGATATTTCCTTCGGGGCCGACAGCCACCATCATGCCGGGTAACGCCTGCGTGGTGGGAGCAAACGTTGATGCGAACGTAGCTCCATGATCAAGGCTCCGGGTGAAATTTCCCACGCCGTTGTTGGTCATGGTCGAATAAACATAGTTGGCATACGGGCCGGAAGTCTGGTCGCAGGCCATCCAGTTTTTATCATTCCCTGCAATGGCTGTAACCGAAGCACCCCAGGAAACACCGTTGTTGGTGGATGCAATTACTTTACAACCTGCTATGGATGATCCGTACATGTTTTCATAAAACAGATTACCGATGCTGTCGTAGGCAACAATAGGGTCGCCCTGCATGCTGGCCCCGAAATTGGCTGCATGAATGAACCAGTCTATTCCGTTTTCAGTGTGATGCGGAGCATTGGTATTATAAGCCGTGAAATACCATGTAGGCTGGTTTGGGTTCTCAGCCATGTTGTTCTCACCAAAATCGACACCCAGGCTGAAATTATCCCAGTTCCCAATTGTCACCACGGAGGAGAGGGGTGCGTCGGTCGGAGCCGATGCCCTTTCGCGAAGATATTGGGGAACCTGGTCCAGGTTTGGATTATCCAGTTGAGATTGTGCAAATACCTGGGATATAGTCATTAAAAAGATTAATAACCCAGCAGTTGTAAACATTTTCATATCGGTTCGGATTAGATAATTATTAATGTAGATTTCTAAATACAAACTTACAAAAAATCGCCCGGACCTGCAAATTATTTATGAATTTGATTTACAAAATGATAGTACTTTTGTAGGAGCCGGTGTAACCTCGTATAAAACATGCCGTCTAATTTCCCGATGAAATTCCTGGACGACAACCATTACATTGATCGTGTGCTTGATGGCGATGTGGCGGCGTATTCATCACTGGTTGCCAAACACAAGAACCTGGTTTTTTCAATCGCCTTGAAAATTTTAAATAACCGTGAGGATGCCGAAGAGGTTGCGCAGGACTGTTTCGTCAAGGTATTCCAGGCTTTAAACACGTTTGAAAAGAAATCAAAATTTTCGACCTGGTTGTATCGCATCGTTTACAATGCCGCTATTTCCAAAACGCGCAAGAAGAGACTGGAAGTGATCCCCATGGATAATTACGTGATCAACAATTATACCGAGGATGATGTGACAGCGGGGCTGGATGAAATTGACCCGGAGGATCAGAAGACTATGATTTCAAAGGCATTGGAAAAATTATCAGAGGATGACAACCTGTTGATTACCCTTTTTTATAAAGGTGAAAATTCGGTTGAAGATATCAGTAACATTACCGGGCTTTCGATGTCTAACGTAAAAGTGAGGCTGCACCGGATACGAAAAAAATTACATGATGAGATGGCCATCATGATGGAAAAGGCCCTGAACAATTTGAATTAAGATTAATTTTGCACCATGAAAGATAAAGATGAGTTTTTGAAAGATGACTACCTGCGCAAATTGATGCAGCGCATTCCTCTTGACAATCCTTCGGATGATTTTGTGAACCGTGTCATGAACAGCATACAACCGGCTCCGGAAGCCGCTATCGTGAAAAAGCCGTTCTATTTTTATCTGAAGGCTGTGGTTCCCTATTCGCTGATAACCATTTTGCTGGTTTTTGTCCTGGGTACTTCCGACCTTCCTCTCTTCAACTGGTTGCCCGGTAAAGATTTCCTGGCAAACAACCTGCCGGTCTATTTTGGTTCATTGTTTACAGTGCTCAAAACTTCCTTTGCCTCCAGGTACGTCTCCTGGGCATTGCTGATCAGCTTCTCTGCCGGAATGCTCTTTTTAATCGACCGTATTTTTAGCCGCCGTACATCGGTTTAACCGGAATTGCAGGTTTAGTTATGAGTTTCCTTCCACCGCTCCTTGAAGCTTTTCGGAGCAATTTTGGGTAATGCCCGCCGGGAACCCCACATTTTTCTGCCAAACCTGTTTATCATTTTATTCTTCAGGCCGGCACTTGGTTTGTCAATCATCCACCGGTGCAGCATGACCATTTTCCAACCTGAAACAATAAACCTCCAGGCATAAGAAACATATTTCTTAGAAACGGCATCATGCCTGTTGTGGAGCAACAACTCATGCAGCGGGATCTTTATGGGACAAACTTCAGTACATTTTCCGCACAAAGAAGAAGCAAAACTCAGGTGGTTGTAATCTTTCATCCCCAGGTAATGAGGCGAAATAACGGAGCCTATCGGACCGGAATAGGTGGCCTTATACGTATAACCGCCAATGCTTTTGTATATCGGGCATCCGTTAAGGCAAGCCCCGCACCGGATGCATGACAGTGCCCTGCGCTGCTCCCTGAACTTCAATAACTCGGTGCGGCGGTTATCGAGTAAAATCACATACATCTCCTCGGGCCCGTCCGGTTCGAATTCTGACTGCGGACCGAACACAAGGTTATTATATACCGTAATGCGCTGCCCTGTGCCGTGTTGTGCAAGCAATGGCAAAAACAGGTCAAGATCTTCGATGGAGGGAATAAGTTTTTCTATCCCGACAATCACGATGTGTATCCTGGGAAAAGCCATGCAAAGCAAGCCGTTTCCTTCATTTTCGGTCAGCGAAACGGCACCTACATCGGCTATGAGAAAATTTCCCCCGGTAATACCCACATCGGCGCGGATGAATTCACTGCGAAGCTTTTCCCTCACAAACTGGGTTATCTGCTCCGGTTTGCTGTCGGGGGGCAGGTTGAATTTTTCGTGAAACAGTTTGGCAACGTCTTCCTTTGATTTGTGCATGGCCGGTGTCAGTATATGATACGGCTTTTCACCGGCAAGCTGCACAATGTATTCACCAAGATCGGTTTCCAGCACTTCCCGTTTATTCTTTTCAAAGAGTTCATTAAGTTCAATCTCTTCCGAAACCATGGTCTTCTGCTTCACAATAAGCTGGGCTTTGGACTTTTTAATAATGTGCATGATTTCACGGTGCGCATCTTTTTCAGTCGGAGCCCAGATTACCTTGCCGCCCCTTTTGCTGAAATTGTTTTCAAATTCCACCAGGTACTTGTCAAGGTTGTTGATCGTTTTATGTTTGATGTTGGCCGCACGTCTCTTTGCCAGTTCCAGGTTCTGATATTGCGTTTTACCCCGGGCAACCTGCTCATCGTACTTGCCAATGTTGTAATTCAACCGTTTCCTGTGTTCCGGATCAAACGACTTGTTTTCAGCATCTTCAATAAACTTTTGATATATGTGGTTCATCATAAGTTTGTTACAAAATATTTGTGATTTTTTCAACCCTTTTTTGGTGTCGGCCGCCTTCAAATTCTGTGTTAAAAAACAGCATGACAATCCTGATAGCCTCATCTTCGCTGATGAAACGGGCCGGCAAAACAAGGATATTGGCATCGTTGTGCATGCGCGCCAGCCGGGCAATCTCCTCATTCCAGCAAATGGCAGCCCTAATTCCCTTATATTTGTTGGCTACAATCGCCACTCCGTTGCCACTGCCGCAAATCAGGATACCTGATTCATATTCTCCTGACTGAACAGCATTTGCAAGCGGATGGGCCGTATCGGGATAATCCATGGATTGCCCGGAAAAAGTTCCGAAATCATGAAAGGTATAACCTATGGCAGCTGTATTTTGTTTGATGTACTCCTTGAGTGCAAATCCGGCATGATCGCATCCGATAGCAATTTGTCCGAAAGAATCAACCATTGTTAATACTTTTTTTCACAAATGTAATCATAAACCAATCAAAATGAAGCAACATGAAATTTCAGTACTTAATATACATCTCAATATCAATTTTTTAAATTTTTCACAAACATTTGTTAACAACTGATTAATTTTGTGGTTAAATAATGATAAATAATGAGCCTGGTCATTATTCTGACCTAAGAAATCGTTAACAATCATGTAAAGCATGTTTTTTTCAGCATGTTTTAACAATATGTAAGGCTAAATTTCATACTTATTTACAAACAACATAACCTGCTAACAATTTTTACTTTCTATTATTAAACATTATAATTCAATAACTTGTTAAATATAATGTGTTGATAAATTGTTAATCAAATGATAAAAATCAAAAATCAAAATTATCGGGCAGATAAAAGTTAACATTACTAACAGCAGTTATAATAAACATAAAGAAATAGTAATCTATTATTATTATTAAAAAATGAAAAACCGTTTATCGGAATCTTTGACTGAACAAATAAAAAGTTTGAAGAAGGATAAAAATGCAGTTATCCTGGCACACTATTACCAGGTTCCGGAAATTCAGGATATTGCAGATTTTGTAGGCGACAGTCTTGGATTATCTCAGAAAGCATTGAAAACGGAAGCGGAAATAATTGTTTTTGCCGGAGTTCACTTTATGGCAGAGACGGCAAAAATTTTGAATCCGTCGAAAAAAGTATTGATACCCGATCTCGGGGCCGGGTGCTCCCTTGCTGATTCCTGTCCACCCGGCAAGTTTCTTGATTTTAAGATGAAACATCCGGATCATGTTGTCATTTCATATATAAATTGTTCGGCACAGATTAAAACAATGTCTGATGTCATTTGCACATCAAGCAATGCCGTAAAAATTGTAGAATCATTTCCGAAGGATCAGAAAATCATTTTTGCCCCCGATAAAAATCTTGGTGGATATATAAATTTCATCACCGGAAGAAATATGATTTTATGGGATGGCAGTTGTGAAGTTCATGATGTAATTAAAACAGAAGCGGTTATAAAATTAAAAGCGGAAAACCCGGATGCAAAACTAATAGCCCACCCCGAATGTAAGGCGGTAATTTTGGAACTGTCTGATTTTATTGGTTCTACCACTGAATTATTAAGTTATACCCAAACAAGCAGATGTAATAAGTTTATTGTTGCCACCGAAACCGGAATTATACACCAGATGAAGAAAGCCTCTCCGGGCAAAGAGTTTATTATTGTTCCGGCAGACGAAACCTGTTCATGCAACGATTGCCCGTACATGAAAATGAACACGCTGGAAAAACTCCATGCCTGTCTGCTAAACGAGAAGCCTGAATTAAAGTTATCAGACGATGTCATTGAACAGGCAAAGAAACCTATCTTGCGGATGCTGAAATTATCGGAATAACAAATTTTCAAGTTTTATGAAGTTGTTTGCCAGTTTTTCCATTTTTCAACCTGTTTTCACTGTTTTATTTTTGGTGCTGTATACCGGGTCTTTTGCCCAGGACACCATTCAAAAAGACGGTCATAATAAATTTTACTATTCCAACGGAAAGGTTTCCAGCGAGGGATATCTGAAAAATGGAAACCCCGACGGTTACTGGAAATCCTACAATGAAAACGGGACAATAAAGTCCGAAGGAAACCGCGTCAATTTTGAGCTCGACAGTTTATGGAAGTTTTACGACCAGGATGGAAAGTTACTGGTCGAAATTTTTTACAGGGCAGGAAAGAAGAATGGAATAAAAACCACTTACCTGGATAAGGAAACGGTCAAAGAGAATTTCAGAAATGACATTAAGGAAGATTACACCAAGTACTATTATCCCGATGGAAAACTCAAGCAGGAAATACCCTTTGCCAGGGGACTTGAACAGGGATTTGGCAAGGAATACGCAAAGGACGGCACGATCATCACCCTCATCGAATACAGGAGGGGATTTATCGTTGACAGGCTCAGGATAAACCGCAAAGACGGCAGCGGAAGAAAACAGGGGCGGTGGTACACTTTTTACGATCACGGCAACCTGAAAACAGAGGTTACCTACCGGGATGACAGGAAAAACGGTTATCTCAAGGAATATGCTGAAAACGGGGATTTGTTGAAAATTTCCAAATATGCGGATGATGCACTTTTGCCGGAAGCGGAGGAAATTCAGAAACTTGAAGTTCAGAATGAATATTATCCCGACGGAAAACTCAAGATCAGCGCAATGTTCAGAAACGGAATACCGGAAGGTCTTAAAAGGGAATATTCTGCCGAAGGTAAAATTGAAAAAGCCTACCTTTACAAAAATGGTTTAATTACCGGGGAGGGGATTGTTAAAGAAGACGGCAACCGGGACGGGCCCTGGAAAGATTTTTATGCCAACGGATCACTCAGGGCCGAAGGAAATTATGACAACGGGAAACAGACAGGGGAGTGGAAATACTACCACCCGAACGGAAAAATCGAACAAACCGGGAAATTCAACAAACTGGGAAAACTCGACGGTGTGTGGAAATGGTATTTTGACAGCGGGTTGTTGCTAAAGGAGGAAAATTACCGCAACGGGCTCAGGGATGGAGTGTCGACCGAGTATGATGAATCGGGCAATGTGATCGAAGAGGGCGAGTTTGTCAATGGAAGTGAAGAAGGGCCATGGTTTGAGCTGACAGGCGATAATTTTATTCGTGGCACATACCGGGAAGGATTGCGCAACGGGATGTGGTACAACTATTACCTGAACCGATCCGAAACCAAAACAGACAGTATTTGCTACTTCAAAGGCGGATTTATCGAAGACAATCCTGACGGCAGGCACATTTACTACTGGGAAAACGGGAAGGTAAAAGACGAAGGAATATATGTAAACGGCAGAAAAGAGGGAGAATGGTACAAATATAACTTTGACGGAACACTCTTCATGATTATCACCTACAAACAGGGAGTTGAAACGCGTTACGACGGGGTGAAGATTAAACCCCCGTATGAAAAAGAGGAGGAATAGATGAGGACAGAGAAACCAAAAAGGCCGGAAAGAGGCGGCAGATCGGACAAGGGAGGAAAACCTGAAAAATCAGTAAGGTCCGCTAGAACAAGCAAACCGGCAAGAGACAGTGAATATAAACGGGAAGGAAGCCCGGGTAGACCGGTTAAACCTGAAAGATCAGGCAAGGCAGAAAAGTCATCCAGATCAGACAGCCACGAAAGGCCCGGGAGATCCGGGAGACCTGAAAGACCAGCTATGCCCGTCAGAACAGATAAATATGAAAAACCGGGCAAGATTGAAAAGTTTGGAAAACCTGAAAGATCTGGCAGGCCAGAAAGATCAATAAAACTTGACAGGGCTAATCTCCCGGACAGAACCAGCAAGCCGAAAAAGATCGTTCGCAAGGGGGAAAAGAACGAAGACCCTGATTTGATGAGGCTTAATAAATACATTGCCAATTCGGGTATTTGCTCCCGGCGCGAAGCCGACAGGCTGATCGAAGCGGGTGCGGTTTCAGTGAACGGCCAGATTGTAACGGAACTGGGAACAAAAGTAGGACCGGGCGACAAAGTGCAATACGGAGATCAGACGATCAACCGTGAAAAACCAAGGTATGTATTGCTCAACAAGCCCAAGGGATATATCACCACGGTTGACGATCCTGAAAAACGTAAAACGGTGATGAGCCTTGTTGCGGGTGCCTGCAAGGAACGGATTTATCCGGTTGGACGGCTTGACCGGAATACGACAGGTTTGCTGCTTTTTACCAACGACGGCACCATCGCTAAAAAACTTACCCATCCACGTTATGGAATCAAGAAAATATACCATGTGGAAATTGATAAAAACCTTGCCCGTGCGGATTTTGTGAAAATCACCGAAGGATTTAAACTCGAGGACGAATTGATTCGGGTTGACAGTATTGAATATATCGGCGACGGCAAGGATAAAAAGCAGATCGGAATAGAGTTGCATTCAGGTCAGAACAGGATTGTCAGGCGCATTTTTGAACATTTCGATTACAAGGTGGTCAGGCTTGATCGCGTTTATTATGCGGGACTGACGAAAAAAAACCTTCCGCGCGGCAACTGGCGCCTGCTAGACGAGCAAGAGATCAATCTCCTGAAAATGATCAGTTCAAAACCGTGATGTATCATGACGCATATCAGTATTTATATTGTAGAAGACGAGTTGCTTATTTCTGCCAGCCTTAAATCACAGCTCCAGAATTTTGGGTATGAAATCTCCGGTTCGTCGATCCGGGGTGAGACCTGCCTGGAGGAAATCGCAGAATTGTCAAGGAAGGGGAGGGAACCCGAAATAGTGTTGATGGACATACACCTGCGCGGCGAGATGGATGGCATTGAAACCGCCAAGCAGATTAATGAGAAATTCAATTGTGCGATCATCTTTCTTACCGGGCAGAGCTCCAAAGAGATATATGACCGGTCGTTTAAAATTAAACCTTTTGGTTATCTCCTGAAACCCATTGACATGGAGCAGACCAAAATGACCATTGAGATTGCTTCTTACCAGCGAAATCTTGAAATAGAGAACACCCTGTATCAAAAGGATCTTGAAGCATTGCTCGAGAAACGTTCCCTTGAAAACAAAGAGCTGATGGCCATGTACCAGGCCATTGTGGATGATTCACTGATGGGCCTGACCATCATGCAGGAAGAAAGATTCGTTTTTGCAAACAATCGGACTGCCGAAATATTCGGATATCCACTGGAGGAATTTTTATCATTTTCGATTGCCGACATCATTAATTTACTTCACCCGGAAGACCAGGTGAAAGTTATCGCTCAATCCCGGGCACGGTTGAACGGAGAAGAAATTCCCCGGAGCCAGCGGGTCAGGATCCTCACGCGCGACAACCAGTTGAAACACATCGAAACGTGTATGAAAACTTTCCAGTTTAAAGGTAAACCGGCCCTGCATCAAACCTTTCTTGACATCACAGATTACTATAATTTCTGAAAAATTATGAAAAAAGTACCGTTTCTTCTGGTGCAGCTATTGTTCGTTGCCGGGTTGAATGCCCAATCGGTCAGTGATCTCGTTAAAAAATCGGGAGATGCCGCAGCATACCCGGGTCATGACCAGCTGATTATTTTCGACAGCACAAATGTGGATATGCAGGAAACCGGCCTGACCTATGTTATAAATCACACGCTTACCAAAGTGCTTGCCAATCACGGAACACTTGATTTAAGCGTTGTCAAATACGGTTATGATCCGTTGTCGGCCTATGTGGAAATAAGGAAAGCGGTAATATATAAGAATGACGGCCGGGTTATCGAGCTGGATGTTAAGAAAACAATGGATTATCCTGCGCCGGCCCGGGCCATTTACTGGGGTGCCCGCGAAAAAATGCTTGAAATCGGACGGCTTGAGCCGGGTGATGCGGTGGAGATGGTGATGTTTCGCAAAGGGTTCACCTATGCACTGCTTGAATCGGGCGATGACGAAAAGTACATTCCTCCGATGAAAGGTCAGTTTTACGATATCGTCGAATTTTTCGGTCCGTATCCGATAAAGAATAAAGTTTACCACGTAAGCGTGCCCAGAAACAAGCCACTTCAATACCAGTTTTATAACGGAGAGGCCCAGTCCTCCTGCTGGTTCGAAGAAGGGAAAATGGTATACTGTTTCAGTAAAAAGGAAATATTCCCGTTGAAAGCTGAACCGCGCATGGTGGCCATGGTCGATGTAGCACCCAAATTATTGATATCCACAACAGAAGACTGGCAATCCAAATCAACCTGGTTTTACAAGGTCAACGAAGATTTCGGAAGTTTTACAGCCAGCCGGGAAATAAAGGACAAGGTAAATGAAATCCTTAAAGGCGCTGCAAACGAGATGGATTCCGTGTCGAGACTTACGCACTGGTGTGCCGACGAGGTAAGATATTCGGGCATTTCAATGGGCTGTGGAGAGGGATTCACGCTGCACAAGGGAGATATGACCTTTACCGACAGGTGCGGCGTGTGCAAGGACAAGGCTGGAATACTGATCACGATGCTGCGTGCGGCGGGTTTTCAATCCTATCCGGCAATGACCATGGCCGGGTCCCGCATTGATTACATCCCTGCCGACCAGTTCAACCACTGTGTTACCGTGGTTAAGCTAAAGGACGGAAAGTATCACCTCCTCGACCCGACCTGGGTGCCGTTTGTCAGGGAATTATGGTCAAGTGCCGAGCAGCAGCAGCAATACCTGATGGGAGTTCCCGAAGGCGCCGACCTTGCGACATCCCCGGCTTCCAGCCCCGAAAACCACTACGTGAAAATTGACGGCGTTGCCCAACTGCAGGCCAACGGAACCCTTTCGGGCCGGATTACCATTACCGGCGAAGGTCAGTCGGACGCGGCAATCCGCGGATTGTTCAAAACCTCACCCAAAACAGCCTGGTATCAGAATGTTGAGCGGGAACTGCTGCGTTTATGGCCCCAGGCGAAGATCACGCAGATAAAATACACCGACCCCGTTGATTACCTGAATTACAATATCTGGATAGCCATAGATTATACAATCCCTGAATTTGCGCTGGTTTCGGGAAACCACCTGATGTTTACCCCACTTTCAGCGGGAGGTGTTTTTAAACCTTTCCAGGCACAGTTATCTTTTGAAACCGCTGTAAAGGATCGAAAATATCCCTTCCGGGACCGTTGCTCGCGTAAAATCGAAATCAACGAATCCATCAGGCTTCCCGAATTTAAAAAAGTTACCAGGGTTCCGGAATCTGTTAAAATACCAGGGAATGCCGCATCCTGCCAGGGAAGTTATTCCGTGGCCAACGGTGCCGTGAATTTCTCCCTGACATCTGTTTTCAGTAAAAGGCTGTACGATGCAGCGGATTGGACTGAATTTAAAGGAGCAGTGGATGCGCAGAACAGGTTTTCTGAACAGTCGGTTATTATTGAGTTATAATATAACATCCTAAAGAATTTTTAAATGAGCACAATTTCCCGTATCATTTTTCTGCTGATCATTTCAATTTTCGTGTCACTTCAAACCAGGGCGCAGGATGAAAAATCCGATGCACTGTATGTTTCCCTTGTTAAGGAATACACGCTGAATCCGGACGGAAGCATGGATTTCCGCTACATAAAACAACAGAAACTGTTTACCTATCGTGCGTTTCACAACCTTTACGGCGAAACATTCATTGTTTATAACCCGGAATTTCAGAAACTTAAAATCAACGAAGTATACACCCTGATGGCCAACGGGAAAAAGATCACGGCCCCGCAAAATTCATTCAACGAGGTGCTTCCCGGGTACGCGGCCAGCGCACCCGCTTACAATTCATTGCGTGAAATGGTTATCACCCACACCGGGCTTGAGCGCAATGCCACGATATTCCTCGATTACCTTGTTCACACTGAAAAAGGAATTTTCCCGGCATTGATGGGCAGCGAACTCCTTGCTGAAAACGAACCGGTGAAAAATCTTGAAATCCGAATCCGGATCCCTGCAGGCGAAAACCTCTTTTATAAAATTTTCAACGGCAACTTTCAACCCGATAAAACAACGGACGGAAAATTCCAGGTTTACACCTGGAAATCAGGTGATGTTGCCGCCATCTCGACTGAAGAGGCGCAACAGGGCGGCAACGAACGATATTCCAGGCTTGTATTCAGCACTTCCGGCAACCGGGAAGCGGTATTTTCTTTTTTAACAGGCCAGCCGGCTTTCCAATCTGGAATTTCCGACCAGATGAAAAAGGAGGTCAGTGCCATCGTGAGCGAAAAAAGGGATAAATTCGACATTGCACTGAAAATCCAGGAAAAAGTGGTGAACGACCTGCGGCTTTACCAGGTTCCGTTGCGTGCCGCGTTGTTTCAGGTCCGCACGCCAGAGCAGACATGGAACAGCAATGGCGGAACACCGATTGAAAAAGCAGTGCTGATGGCTGCTTTGATGAAAGCGGCAGGAATTGACGCCCAGGTTACAGGGATCGTCAGAACGGCTTTTGCCGATGGTAAAATTGCCACGCTGGCCGATCTTGAAGATTTTGCTGTGCTGATCGAAAACCAGCAACACGGAACCTGGTATTTTTCGGCAGCCTCGCTGAATTCCGTCAACCTGAAACTGACCCTTCCGGGCCGGTCGTTTGTGGCGTTGAAGCCGGATGGCAAACCAACTGTCACCAACTCGGAAAATCCCGCACAGATGGTGAAGGTAATCGGAACATTTATCGTTTCTTCCGATCCAAAAATCACCGGGGAAATATCTGTTTACATGGAAGGCAGTGTCTATCCGTTTGCCGGTTTGCAGCGGGACAAAAAAAGAATGAAAAACAGCATTTCCGGCGGATTGATCGGGAATGATACCACCATGCAGAAAATCAGCACGCTGAATAATGAAAATGGATTTCAAACCTTCATTGCCCAGGGCGACAGACCATTCAGGAAGGACACAAATTACTACTATTTCAATCTTCCTGTCTGCACTTCAGGAATTGAAAACTGGGGAATAAAAATCCTTTCCGGCAGGCGTGAAAAACCGTATGAGATACCCGCCGTTGCTGATGAAAGCTATACCTACAAGATTACACTCCCGTCCTCATTCAGCCTGTTTTCTCCGGCGAAAAAAGTTGCCGTCAGCAACACGGCGGGAAGCTTTACCTGGGAACTAAAAACCGAAGAGGGAAAAATAGCGGTAAAGCGGCAGCTGAAATTCAGCGAGCGGGTTTTTGAGGTGAAAGCCTATGAAGACTTTAAAATTCTGATGGATTACTGGAACAATCCCTGGTATCGCCAGCTTGTTTTCGTTGCCGGAAAATAACGATATTCACCGGGTGATAATCCTGCCAAGCCCGTCCTTGTTGATCAGAACGCTCTGTTTTTTCAGTTCATGGAAGGTTTTCATCAGGGCTTCCTGATCTTCCCGGGCGGTAGCTTCAGCTAATTTTCTCCGGGTTTCTGCCATCAGCTTATCTAATTTCCGTGCCTTGAAGGCATGAAGGGCGAGCGTGACGTGCATCTGCAACCGGGTTTCCTCGGTTGTAACCATGATGTTGTTCTTAAGCCAGTTTTCACTCAATTCATACGGAGTGAATACCAGGTTGACCGCCAGCATGGCGATTTCATGATTACTGTGTGTGAGAAACCGGGTGCGGTCGGGGATGGAATCAGTCTCGACACCACCGGCATATTCATCAAAAATTGCTTTGTACACCGGGTTTTCGAATGTCATGTCATCATGGGTGATGTCGTGAATCACGAAGTCGGCCACCCCCACGGGAACCTCCTGCTCCTCAACCGGATTTAACCTTATCGGAATAACCTCCCGGCCATAAAGTAAAAGTAACCGGATAATCTCCCGTTCCTGGTGCTCGGCCGAGTCGAGATCAATGTCGATCTGCGGTTCGGAAGTAATTTGTTCCCGGGGAATGACCTCGGCCTCCCTGTCAAGTTCCGGTGAAGTCTTTTTCAGCTTTGCCCGCAGGATTTTGTTCAGTTCGCTCATGAGCACCTGCTCGGAGATGGCCATGAGGACGGAACATTCCTTTACATAAAGTGATCGTGAAATGGCATCGGGAATGAGGGCAATGGTGTTGACGATTTCCTTGATCAGGGCTGCTTTTTTAATCGGGTCGTTCTGGGTTTCACCGAGGAGCAGCCTCGTTTTAAAAAGGATGAAATTGACCGAACTGGCCGCAATAAAGGATTCAACCTCTGTAGGATGGTGTTTTCGGGCATAGGAATCAGGGTCTTCACCGTCGGGAAAAAGAACGATCTTTACATTCATTCCCTGTTCCACGATCATGTCGATGCCCCGGAAGGATGCTTTGATTCCGGCGGGGTCGCCGTCGTACAAAATGGATATGTTCGGCGTGTACCGCTGGATCATTCGGATCTGGTCGTGCGTGAGTGAGGTTCCCGACGACGCTACCACGTTTTCTATACCGGCCTGGTGCATGGAGATCACATCGGTGTAACCTTCCACCAGGAGGCAGTTATCCTTCGAAATGATGGCATTCTTTGCAAAATAGATCCCGTAAAGCGTTTTGCTTTTGTTGTAAATCTCCGATTCGGGCGAATTCACATATTTTGCATGCGATTTATCCGAACCGAGAATCCTTCCGCCAAAACCGATCACCCGCCCTGAAGCGCTGTGAATCGGGAACATCACCCGGCCATGGAACCGGTCGTAGAGGCGGTCCTCCTTTTCAATCGAGATGCCTGTTTTAACCAGGTATTCCTTTTTATAACCCTGCTGAACGGCATGTTCCGAAAAGGCTTCCCATTTGCCCGGGCTGAATCCCAGCTGGAATTTATTGACGATATCGTCGCGCATGCCGCGCTCCTTGAAATAGCTTAATCCAATGGCTTTTCCTTCTTCCGATTCTGTTAAGATTTTTGAGAAATACTGCTGGGCGAAAAGGTTGAGGTTGTACAGGCTCTCTTTTTCATTGAGTTCCTGGAGTTGTTCCGGTGTTTGTTCCTCTTCCTCAACCTCGATGTTATACTTCCTGGCCAGGTATTTAAGTGCTTCGGGATAGGAAAAATGCTCATGCTCCATGATGAAATTGACCGGGTTGCCGGCCTTTCCGCAGCCAAAACATTTGTATATACCCTTGGCTGGCGATACCGTGAAGGAAGGAGTCTTTTCGTTGTGGAAGGGACACAGCCCGATCTGGTTCACACCGCGCCGGCGGAGGGTGACAAAATCGCCGACCACCTCCTCAATGCGGGCGGTCTGGATGATGTTGTCGATGGTTTCGTGGTTGATCACAGGCGTTATCCTTTCATGCGAAGTTACAAAAATAGTCACTCTGAAACTTAATCCGGGTACTTCATCATGAAGTGCTCAATTCCTGCCTCGTTAAATTTTTCACCTACCCTGAAAAACCCGTTCCGCTCATAAAAGGTGACGGCATTCAACTGTGCATGCAGGTAAACCGGTTTTTCCAGCAACGACACATCTTTCAGTACCTCCTTCAGGATGAGCTCTCCAATCCCCCGGTTGCGAAACTGCTTCAATACGGCGAACCGCTCCAGTTTGATCCCTTTTTCGGTTTCGCGCCAGCGTGCAGTGGCAATGGGTTTTTCACCCAGGAACAGCAGGTAATGATGCGCCTCTTCTTCATGGTCGTATTCCAGCGCAGGGTCAACGCCCTGTTCTTCGACGAAAACCGTGCGGCGGATAACCGCCGCCTGGCCTGCCATTGCTCTATTTTCGAATGAAAATCGTTGAACTGTAAACATAAATGTGGTTTTTCAAACCCTTTGTGCGACTTTGTGCCGCACTTTGCGCGCCATTGTGGTTCAAATTTTTTTACTTTCCCACCCCGCCCGCGTAAGGTTCATAAGTTCCCTGAAACCAATCCCATGAAGTAAATCAGCAGTCTCCTGAAACAGCATGGCCACTTCGTGCGGTTTATGAGCATCGGAGCTGATAACGACCGGGATTTTCAGTTCAAGGATTTTTTTCAGCACATCCGGGCCTGGAAAATGTGAATCGGAGCGTTTTTTATAGATGCCGCGGGTATTCACCTCCACGATCGCCCCGGTCTGTTTCACCAGTGCCAGCGTTTCATCAACAAGGGAAATGTACCATGACTCAGTTTCCGAGAACAGCCTGCCGCGGTTATGCATTTTTATCTTGTCGAAATGTCCGATGATATCGGGTTTCCCTGAAGCGACCATCTCGCCGATCTGGCGGTAATATGCGGTGACCCCCTTTCGGATATCTCCGCCGAACAAGGCATTCAACCCGTCGTCATATGTGACCGGATCGGGGCCGTCGATGAACCACAGCTCCCCGGAAGTGCCGTTGCGCACCAGATGTACCGATCCGATGAGGTAATCGAGCGGGTAATTATCTCTGAAAAAGGTAAAAGACCGGCCCATGCCGGGGATGTAGTCGGCTTCCATGCCGAGGAAAACGGGGAGGTTGGATACGGGATGCGGGATAGGGGATGGGTTGTATTTTTGCCGGAGTTCGGTAATTTTTTTGCAATAAGATTCGGTTTCCTCTTCTTTTAATGCAAACGTGTTTTCAAACGGCAGGGGAGAGTGATCGGAAAAGCCGATGGATGACAATCCCTGTTCCAGGGCTGCATCTATATATTTTTCCGGCTCATCGGAGCCATCGCTGAAGCGGGTATGTGTATGGAGGTTCTGGAACAATTGAATACAGAATATTGAACAATGAATATTGAATGAGCGCTACTTTAACGGAATTATTTTATAGATTTTATCCGCCCTGCGCAGGAATGTGTCCACGGAGATGCTGCAGTACTCGCCTTTTACAGTCTTTTCAACGGGTTTCAGGTCCACATGAATTTCAGGAACGGTCAGTTCGATCGAACCGGTATTCGGTCCCTGGATGTAAACCCGGTCGCCCGGCTGAAGTTGCCCCGATTCCATTTTGATCTCGGCAACTTTCAGCTTTGTAAAGTAGTTGGTAATTTTTCCCACATATTCCTTTGATTGTGTCGCTACCGAGCCGTGCTGTTCAGCCCATTCTCCCATTTTTCGCCCAAGGTAATAGCCATCCCAGAATCCGCGGTTATAGACGGTTTTAAGGCGCCCGGTCCACGCATCAGCCTTTTCGGGTGTATAGGTGCCTGCCATTACGGCATCGGCTGCTTCGCGGTAACATGAAACAACGGTTCCGACATATTCCGGACTGCGTCCGCGTCCTTCGATCTTTAGAACAGTAACACCTGCCTTTGCAATTTGATCAAGGAAACCAATGGTGCAGAGGTCTTTGGGCGACATGATATATTCATTGTCAACTTCGAGTTCAATGCCCGTATCGGTGTCTGTAACATGATACGGCCTGCGGCACAACTGGTAACATGCTCCGCGGTTCGCTGATTTGTTATAATGATCGAGGCTCAGATAGCATTTGCCCGAAACCGCCATGCACAGCGCACCGTGTGCAAAAACTTCGATCTGAACCAGGTTTCCGGCCGGACCGGTAATCTTTTGCCGTTTGATGGCGCGGGTGATAGCGGCAACCTGCTCCAGGCTTAATTCCCTGGCGGTAACCATTACATCGGCCACCTGCGACCAGTATTTCACCGCTTCGAGGTTGGTGATGTTGGTCTGGGTCGACATGTGCACAGGCATTTCCACCGATCGTGCATATTGAATAACCGCATGGTCGGAAGCGATAATTGCGGTAACCCCGTTTTTTTTTGCAGAATCAACCATGCGCTTCATCTCCTTTACCTCCCGGTCAAAAATGACCGTGTTCATGGTGAGGTATGTTTTCATGTTGTTTTGCCGGCAGATGCGCGTGATCTTCACCAGGTCGCGGAGGGTAAAATTAACCGACGACCGGGCGCGCATGTTGAGGATCCCGATGCCAAAATAGATCGAATCGGCCCCGGCCCTGATGGCGGCGTGAAGCGATTCCCAGGAACCGACAGGAGCAGTGACTTCGATTTTTTGCAAGGGAGGGGGAGTGTTTTTTGCAAAGGTAGGAAATCTGGGTAAATGGTGACTTTACCACTCACCACTTTACTGCCTTTATTCACGCACTTAACCAATTCCCGACCATCTGTCTGCCATTCGGTGTCATAATCGATTCGGGATGGAACTGAACGCCGGTGACGGGAAGGGTTTTATGTGCAAGGGCCATGATTGTGCCATCGGCGGAGGTTGCGAGCGTTTCGAGGCATAGTGGAAGCGTTTCCGGGTCAACCGCCCATGAATGATACAGGCCGGCTTCGCAGTTAACGGGAATACCCGTGAATAAAGGATGTTCCGGGTTCAGGATGTTCAATTTCCGGGGCTGGCCGTGAACCACGGAAGGAAGATTTAAAAGTGTTCCGCCAAAATGTACGGCAATGGCCTGGAGGCCCAGGCAAACGCCCAAAACGGGAATTGCTTTACTGCCGTTATTATGAAGTTTTTCAACCGTTGTCAGAATATCGAACATGGCCGGCTGTTCATCCGGCAGCCCGGGGCCCGGAGAGAATATGATCCGGTCGTAATGTTCCAGGTCGTTGATTATGAGTTGTTCCGGGGTTATGATATTAACGTTAACTTTGCCGATGCTGCGCAATAGCTCCACCAGGTTCCAGGTGAATGAGTCGTGGTTATCGAGCAGGAGAATTTGGGGCATGAGATTTACGATTGTTCGATTTTTGATTTACGATTGAATGCCACGGAGAAACGAAAACCACTAACACGATGCAGAAGATTTCGCCGGTATTTATTTCAAAGCAGGAAATCATCGATAAAATTAATCATTTTTCCGGTCGGAATGCAGCTTTTTTATTTGCGATTGATTTCGCCGGTGAAAAAGGGTTTGTATTATCTCCGGAAGAGGCTGACAGGCATGGATTGCAGTATGATTTCAAAAACCTGAAAAACACAGAAAATACACCTGTAAATGAGCCGTTAAAATTCAATTATTCACCTGTAAGCTTTGAGGCATATGGAAAAGCCTTTCAAAAAGTGTTTTTTCATCTGAAGCGGGGCGATACATACCTGCTGAACCTGACATTTCCGACACCCGTTCATACAAATTTGTCGCTGGACCAGATATTTACATACAGCAGTGCGCCTTTTAAACTTCTTGTCCCCGGTTGTTTTGTTGTTTTTTCCCCTGAACCATTTGTCCGCATTTCGGGTTCGGTCATCTCCTGCTATCCGATGAAAGGGACCATCGATGCCTCCATCCCGGGGGCGAGGAGAAGGTTGCTTGAAGATGAGAAGGAACTTTTCGAACACAATACAATCGTAGATCTGATTCGCAATGACCTGTCGATGGTGTCGACGGATGTTCAGGTGACAAAATTCCGGTATATTGACCGCATCAGGACCAACCGTGGCGACCTGCTGCAGATGAGCTCCGAAATAAGCGGCACGCTGCCTGCGGATTATCAGCAGAGACTCGGAGAAATCCTGTTTACCCTTCTTCCGGCAGGTTCAGTTACCGGTGCGCCGAAAGAAAAGACCCTTGAAATCATCTGTTCTACCGAAGGATATGACCGCGGATTTTATACCGGGATATTCGGTTATTTCGACGGGCACACGCTGGAATCGTCCGTTGCCATCCGTTTCATCGAGCAAACGAACGACGGGCTGATTTTTAAAAGCGGCGGAGGAATTACGGCCATGAGTGATGCGGAGAGCGAATATCATGAAATGATCCAGAAGGTATATGTTCCGGTTGTTTGAAACCATACGGATTTCTGATGGTCAGGCCATGCACATGGACTGGCATGAGCGGCGGATGAACCGCAGCAGGAGGGAAATATGGGCGGCGGAAGATCCCGTCAGTCCCGGAGCGGAAATCGTTGTTCCGGGTGAATTCTCAACCGGACTGGTGCGGTGCAACGTTCTATATGGACAGCAGATACAGGAGATCAAATTCAGCAACTATGAGAAACGGCCTGTCCGGTCGCTTAAGCTGATCAGTGGGGACATGGTTGATTATCATCTCAAATACGCTGACCGGGCGTTGCTTGATGCGTTGTTCGGTGAACGGGGAGATTGTGACGAGGTGATCATCGTTAAAAACGGCCTGATCACCGACACCTCCATGTCGAATCTTATTTTTTTCGACGGCACGAACTGGATAACCCCGGCAAAACCGCTGCTAAACGGCACCTGCCGTGACAGGCTTGTTTCAGAAGGCAGACTGATAGAACAGGATATACGCCCTACAGGCCTTGGTAAATTTACAGGCTGCAAACTTATCAATGCCATGCGGTACCCTGAGGAAGAGGCAATGATACCGGTATCGGAAATCTGCTGAAAACAATTAATTTTGGGAAAAATCAATTTTATGAAGATCAGAATCATCCTTTATTCGGTACTGATTTCGGGCATCCTTGGAATTTACGGCTGCGGAAGTGAAAACAGGGAGTTGAAGAAAGACGCAAAAAACATTGCCGATGCGATGTGCAAAAGCATGGAAGCCATGAAGAAACTGCGGGGGGTCAATCCTGCAGATTCCGTCCAGGTAAACAGGTTGCAGACGGAGTACAAAATTGTTGAATCGGCGATGTCGGGCCTTAACCAGGAATTCAGAAAAAAGTATGAAAAGAAATTAGCGACCGGTGAGTTCAATGATGAATTCAGAAAGTACCTGAGCGAGGCCATGCTCGAATGCAAAAGCCTCTCCAAAGAAGAACGCGAAACATTTGAGAAAGAATCGAAATAACGGTTATTTCACCAGCCGGATCTGAAGTTCTTTCAGTTGTTCCTCTTTGATGAGCGAGGGAGAATCGATCATGACATCGCGGCCGGAGTTGTTCTTCGGGAAGGCGATGTAATCGCGGATGGAGTCGCCGCCGCCAAAGATGGTAGACCAGCGGTCGAAACCAAACGCAATGCCGCCGTGGGGTGGTGCGCCGTATTCAAACGCATTCATCAGGAAACCGAACTGATCGGCTGCTTCCTCGTCGGTGAAGCCGAGTATCGAAAACATTTTTTTCTGAAGATCCTTGTTGTGGATACGGATGGAACCACCACCGATCTCGGTGCCGTTGATGACCAGGTCGTAGGCATTGGCGCGAACGGCTGCCGCATCGGTATCGAGCAGGGCTATATCTTCCGGTTTCGGAGAGGTGAACGGATGATGTTTGGCATAGAACCGGCGGGTTTCTTCGTCCCATTCGAGCAGCGGAAAATCAACCACCCACAGCGGTTTGAAAACCCCGGGCTGAACCAGGCTCATGCGTTTGCCCATTTCGAGGCGCAGTGTACCCATGGCGGTGCGCGTTTTTTCCTCCTTACCGGCCAGGATGAGGAGCAGGTCGCCGGGATTGGCATTGAATTTTTTAAGAATGGCCAGTAAATCTTCCTGTGAATAAAATTTATCCACCGATGATTTGGCGGCACCGTCGAGTCCGTACCTGATATAAACCAGCCCGGAAGCGCCAACCTGCGGGCGTTTCACGAAATCGGTGAGTTCGTCCAGTTGTTTCCGGGAGTATTCGCTGCAGCCTTCGGCATTGATGCCGACAACCAGTTCGGCATCATCGAACACCTTGAAAGTTTTCCCTTTAACCAGTTCGTTCATTTCGGTGAAGGTCATTCCGAAACGGATATCGGGTTTGTCGGAACCATAGAGTTTCATGGCGTGATCATACGACATCCTTGGGAAATCGGCGATGTCGATGTTCAGTACCGATTTGAACAGGTGTCTGGCGAGTCCTTCGAATGTATTGAGGATGTCTTCCTGGGTGACGAAGGCCATTTCGCAGTCGATCTGGGTGAATTCGGGCTGACGGTCGGCACGCAGGTCTTCATCGCGGAAGCAGCGCACGATCTGGAAATAGCGGTCGAACCCAGCCACCATGAGCAGCTGCTTGAACGTTTGCGGCGATTGCGGCAGCGCATAGAACTGACCGGGGTTCATGCGCGAAGGTACCACGAAGTCGCGGGCACCTTCGGGGGTGGACTTGATCATGTAGGGTGTTTCGATCTCCAGGAATTGCTGACCGTTAAGGTAATTCCTGGTTTCAATGCCCATCCTGTGGCGCAACTCGAGGTTTTTGCGGTTCACGCTGCGCCGCAAATCGAGATACCGGTATTTCATGCGCAGTTCTTCGCCGCCGTCGGTGTTGTCTTCGATGGTAAACGGGGGCGTTTTGGAGACATTCAGTACGGTGAAACTTTCCACATTGATCTCAATGTCGCCGGTAGCCAGTTTTGCATTCTTGTTGCTGCGTTCGGCCACTTTCCCTTTGGCGGAGATCACAAATTCGCGCCCCAGTTTGCGGGCTTCCATGCAAAGCGCACTGTTCACTTCGAGGTTGAAAACAAGCTGGGTTATTCCGTAGCGGTCGCGGAGGTCGATAAACGTAAGGCCGCCCATGTCGCGTGAGCGCTGGAGCCAGCCGGATAAGGTTACTTCAAGGCCAACATGAGCCATGTTCAGTTCGCCGCAGGTATGGGTTCGGAGCATAAAATCAAATATTTTAAAGGTTTGCAAAGGTAGGAAGAAACTACCATTTGAGATTGGCTGAAGCATTTTTAACCGGATCCGGAATAAAATGAATGATTTTTTGCAAAATCGACCGGGCAACCCTCCTGTTTTAGTATTTTTTGCAAATCAGCAACCGAATCTCCGGCCTATTGGGTTTTTCTGCAAAACACCAGTCATTGCTCGTGCAAATCAGTTTTACATCCCTTCGGTCCGGCAGTAATTTCGCATGGAATCAACAGAATCTAAAAACCCCGAGACCATGAAAACTCTGATGCTCATTGAAACGCTTCATGGCGGTATGTATTTTGCAACCGCCTACCTTGCCGCATTTCTGGCAGCAGCAGTCATGATCCTGCATTCCGGATTCAGAAAGGGATTTCCGATCCACACAATGTTGCTGATCATCCTTTCCGGCGTGATCTTTTTCATCCTTGGCAACAAGATGTTCACCTATACGCCAGAGCAGTGGATCCAGGTATTTGCGAGGTTAAGTTTTCCGGAGACGGAGAAAAAGACCGTGCTGGGAGGCATCATCGGGCTATTCGTGGGAATATTTATTGCCACAAAGCTTTTAAAATTCAATCGTCCGGCCCTCGACACCCTTGCCGTCGCCCTGCCGGTTGCCATGGCGATTTCGCGCATCGGGTGCCTGTTTGCAGGATGCTGTTTCGGCACGGAGACTTCGTTACCCTGGGGAATACACTATGATGCAGCATCCCCCGCGTACCAGGTGCAGCTTGGCCTGGGGCTGATCCATCCCCATGATCTTCATTCGCTGGCGGTACATCCGGCGCAGGCCTACCAGGTGATCGGATGCCTGATCATCGCATTTATTGTCTGGAAGTCCCAAAAACAATGGAAAGCGGGCGGAAGCCTCTTTCTTTTTTCAGTATTGTGTTACGCGGTTTTACGTTTTTTCATCGAGTTTGTCCGTGCGCCTGAATCCAATTTATTTGCAGGATCCTTTTTCTGGGGAATCAGAATCATCCAATGGATGGGACTGGCAGCCATTTTGATCATGACAGCCGTCCTGTATTACAGGGAGCGCGGAACAAAAGCTGTTGTTGCAGCGATACAGCCATCCGGCCATACTGATTTACGCCATTTCATTTTATGCATGATCTATGCAATCCTGGTTTTCTCTGCCCGGAAGTGGTTTGACGTCCTGGAGTTCAGCACCATCATGATATTCCTGGTGCCCTGCATGATCGCCCTTTCTGTGAAGATATACCGGAACCTGACCGTTGCCGGGTACAGATGGGTTATACCCGTTGTCCTGGTATGTTGTTTCAGTTTTATGGCACAGAAGAGCAACACAAAGGGAAATAGTAATGAAGTTATAACCTTTACAAGCGTGGGTTTTACGGGGCTGGCAGGCACCTATTCCGAAATGGTTGAAGAAATCAGTAAAACCTGGATACCGCCTTCTGGCGGGAGCTGCGGCAGTTTTGGCCATCCGGGTTACTGGTCGACAAGTTCGGCATTGGCAGGAACCGGTAAAAACACATACTGGCAGGCAGGAATAGATGTGAATTACAACAGGTGGAAAGGCAGGTACAATAAGATCCAGGTCGGGGGCAGGCTCTCTTATGGCAACGAATCGCAAAGCATCTCGACGGACTATCCGTCGTCGAGCACATTCGGGATAAGTCCGTATGTAAATTTAGACTGGCGCTGGATTGGTTTTGGCGGCGGGTTCACGCTGGGACAAATGAAACTTCCACTCGGCCATAACGATATCAGTTCCTATTCTGCCGGGGATTTAATTTCGTCGGAATATAAGAACTTCTGGTTTATGCCGTCCCTGGCATTCAGGGCCGGGCCCATCGATATTCTTTATGCAGAGGTTCATTTTCCGATGCTTTTCCCGTCATTTTCGCCCAATCCGATGGTGCAGACCGGCATCGGGAGCGGCCTGGGGAAGACGAACGGAACAAAAGTATCGGCAGGGTATTCCTATCCCGGCATTTATGCACGGGCAGTGATTCCCATAAAAAACCTGCTGGTCCTGGAGGGGCTTTATGCCGATAACCTCTCATCGGGAACCAACTCCAAAAGAGTGGCTACGCTGGGGATCAACTACAGGTTTTCCTACAAAGTGTCAACAGCAGCCAATCTGAAAACCGAAAAAAAGGACAAAACCCTGCGTAACTTTTCCAAACTCCGTGAAACAGTGGCGGATATTGACGGAAACATCTACCATCTCGTCGCTTTGGGAGGCCAGGTATGGATGGCGGAGGATCTGAAGACACGGCACTTTTACGATGGTACAAAAATCAGGGGGGCAACTGAAAGCACCGATGAATCAGGAACCCGGTACGATTGGTCGAGCGTGAAGGACAGTCTTGGTATTTGTCCCCGGGGCTGGCATGTTCCCAAGATTGACGAGTGGGCTTCCATGATAAAATCACTGGGAGACCAGGGGGATGTCATGTATAAACTGAAGAAGGGATTTTCTCCCCGTGCAGAGGTAAGCCAGTGGTGGTCCTCAACCGACCTGAATGCGGGCGAGGCGAAAAGTTGTTACCTGAATGCGGTGACGGATGTAATCATGTTTTCAGATGCTGTAAAAAGCACCGGGTTGTCGGTAAGGTGCATGAGGGACAATTAAAAAATGAAAAAGACAAAAATTCTTCAAGCAGGGATCATTTTATTGCTGGTCACTAATTCGTTCCTCTCCATGGGCCAGATTATTCTGACCCCCAACCCCAAAGCAACCGTCAAATGGTCTGATGGGATTGCGGTCATCTGTTCTTCCGTGCAGGGATCATTCTATCTGAATGATTATCTGTTGACAGATTTAAAAGGGAATGATACCGTTTATATCATCAATCTTCAGCCCGGGGAATATACGGCCAAAGTTGTATTTAAAGGCGGTTCAACAACCAGGAGCTTCAATGCATGGGGCAGGGAAGTTACCCTGTTAAAACCAGGGATTGATTCGTTGCAAATAAAGAACGATGCGTTCTATTTTGATGACATCAAAGAGAAGGTGACAGGGCGGAAAGTCTTGTTTTTACACCTGTGTTATTTCAATATTACCCAGACTGCATTTTATTCTGCACCATTTGGCTCGTCATCGGAATTTGATGTCAGAAAATGGTTCAGGACCTTTACAACAATCAACGGATTCCAGATCGCCCCGGGATTTAGTGCCGGGATCGGGATTTCCTACAACAACTATGATGTTCCGGCGGTATATAATGGCCGGAGTTTATATTCAGACCAGGAAATGCCCCAGGAGGTTGCGATATTGAAGAATGTTTCATTCCTTCCGGTGTTTATTGATGCCAGGACTCATCTTTCAGGCAGGAGGATTGCGCCTTTCATCAAACTTGACATTGGCTATAACTTTTTGCTTTCGAAAAAAAGCATGTCTGTTTATGAGTATAGATACGTCACGGATAAAGTTCATACAATCAGCATGGTTGGCGGAGGGTTCTATTTCTCACCCGGCATCGGACTGAGGATTGCAGTTTCAAAACTGATCCAGATCATCGCATCGATGGAATATTCGTATGAAAAGTCAAAGAGAACGCTTACTTCTGCGTCATTAGCCTACCCGGTCGAAACCAGTGCCCTGAATTACTTCAAGTTCAACATTGGTATCGGGTTTCAGAAGAGATAAAGTCATTCATTATTTTAATAAGATAAAATCACCAGATTATGAACAGAAAAGCTATAAATCGCGGATTTCCATTGCGCCTGACATATTGTTTCCTTACGTTTCTTTTACTCAACCTGATAACAGGATGTGCTTATTACTTCAAGGTGGAAACGAAAACAAGGCTCACACCTGAGGATATCCGCTGGGAGGATTTTAATAAGAAATACTTTATTCTGCACTCAGGGGAATCGGCAATGCATTTGAGTGCGCCGGAGATCAAAGAGAATAGAATTTCCGGGAATCTGTCTGTTCTCCCCAAGACACGGTTACAATACGAACACACGGATCCCCTGCGATCAAACAAGTATAAAAGAACAGAGATCAACCAGGTGCTTGACCAGGTTCACCTCTACCTGCAGAAATCGCTTGTGTCCGCATTAAAAAATGGTGATAATATCAATCTTGATTTTTCTGCCATACAAAAAATGGAGATATATAAAAAAGACAAAAGCCGTACAACAACCTCCTGGGTTGTTCCCATCACAGTTGGTATCGTGGGCGGAGCAGCAGTCGTAGGAATCATAGCTGCTGCGACGAAATCTTCCTGTCCGCTCGTATATGTTAAGAAAGACAGCAGCTACGCTTTCAGCGGGGAGATCTTTGGCGGAGCAATATATTCCTCCCTCGAGCGGCATGATTATCTGCCCTTACCCGGATTTGAGCCGTCGGATGGCCGGTATGAACTGAAGATCACCAACGGGTTGCCTGAAATACAGTACATCAACCTTGCCGAACTGTGGATCGTCAGTCATCCGGAGAATTTAAAGGTGCTGCCCGACCGGAAGGGTGTGATCCGTACCATCGGCAGACCAGAGGCGCCGGCGGAGGCCGTTTCACTGGCAGGATCAGACGTTCTCCCGCTGATAAAAATGAATGACAGGAGTTGTTTCCAGTTTAATGAAGAACCTGCAATCACAGGCGACACCTGTGCGTTTAATACCGTCTTCCTGACGTTTGCCGTACCGGAAAACGCAGATACCGGAAAACTGGTCGTCAACGCCGGGAATTCGATGTGGTCTGATTATTCCTTCGGAGAGCTCACGAAACTTTTTGGCAACAGGTATGAAGAGTTTATTAAATGGCAGGGGAAGAGACCTCCTGACAAAACCATACAATGGAGGATGGACCAGCGGTTTGCCCTGATGGTATATGTGGAAACGAGCACAGGGTGGCGATTCATAGATTATTTCGACCTGATCGGACCGCTGGGCGCCCGGGATATGGTGATGCCGGTAGGTTTGGCGGGGGCTTTGTTTACAACAAAATCCGGCGGCGAAAGGTCGGTCAGGATAAAACTCGAATCGGGATTCAAATTCTGGGATCTCGATTATGCGGCCATGGACTTTTCGAAGGATTTACCCTGCAGGGTTGATGTTGTCCAGCCGGCTTCTGCAATAACGGAAACGGGAACAGATGTAAAACAGCAACTTTCAAAGAATGACACTAAATATTATATCCAGGAAAAAATCGGGGAAGAAGGATTGATTGTCTACCAGGAGACCCAGGAGGTCCGGGGTATGCAGAAGTCTGTTTTTTTGCATACGAAGGGATATTATACCCATGTGCGGAACTATCCGAATCCACCCGATAAAGAGCAACTGAACAGCTTTTTAATTCCGGGCCGGTTCAGCAGGTTTTCTTTTGACAACTATTCTCTGTTCACGAAGAACAAGATGGTATTAGTGTCTGAGCCCAACGTTCCATGAAAACAGGATATACACCTCATCCGCAGATGATCCTTACAGGAATAAGGAAAAAACTGATCCGGCTCAGGGTTGGCTGGCACATGGCCAGGGTCGTTTACCGCAGCTGCAAAAGCGCAGTTCTGTGCATGAAAACACTTGAACAGTTAGCGCAACACCGGAAAAATTACGCCGGAGAAAAAATAAAAAAAATAGCAAAAGTTGACGGGAAATACTACTGGGATCTTTACATCCCGGGATATAAATCATTGGCCATTACCAATTTCTTTGACGGTGAAACCAACAGGATTTCAGGCACCGAAAAAAAAACCAACAGGTTCACCAATATTTTAATTGCCATTACCAAAGCATGCCCCCTGAAATGCGAACATTGTTTTGAATGGGACGCACTCAATGGCAGGGAAACACTGTCGTTATCCGACATCAAAACGCTTGTCCGGAAATTCCAGGACCAGGGAACGGGGATCATTCAGCTCACCGGGGGAGAACCGATGATGCGGGTTGATTACCTGCTGGAAATATTGAAGTCGGCCGGGCCCGGAACGGAATTCTGGATTCTCACATCCGGCTATAACCTGACCCCCGAAAATGCGCAAAAACTAAAACGTGCAGGATTAACAGGGGTTGTAATCAGCCTTGACCATTTCAATCCCGATGTTCACAATCTTTTCCGCGGATCGAACAAATCATTTGAATGGGTTCAGACGGGCGTTAAAAATGCGATTGAAGCGAATCTGGTCGCAGCACTTTCAATCTGCGTTTCAAAGTCATTTGCCACGGAATCAAACCTGATGGAATATGCCGGCCTGGCAAAGGAGATGGGGGTGTCGTTCATCCAGCTCCTTGAGCCGAGGGCGGTGGGTCATTACAAAGGGAAAGATGTTTTACTGGATGCCGTGCATGAAAAAACACTGGAAGAATTTTATTTAAAAATGAATTTTAACAGGAAGTTCCGGAAATACCCTATCGTTTGTTACCACGGGTATTACCAGCGGCGAACCGGTTGTTTCGGTGCTGCCAACAGAAGCCTGTATGTGGATACCGACGGCGATGTACATGCCTGTCCTTTTTGCCGGACAAAGATGGGAAGCGCGCTGTACGATGACCTGGAGCAGTTAACCGGGCCATTGGAATCAACCGGGTGTCCGAGGTATGCGACGGCGAATTTTTAAACCTTCAACCCATGAAAAAGTTTGATATATACCTGGAAAACCCGTTGGATGTTTCAGCATCAAAGCCCTGGACCATCGGCCGGATGCTGTTTGATGAACTGCCCGGAAGGGACGAAAATGACCGGATCATCCTCAGCCATGTGGAAACGAATTACACGGAGGTGACTCTGCGCCGGCTCCGGTTTACGGTGTCAAATCTTCTTTCAGATTTTACCCGGCATGGAATAGACCGCGGGGAAACCGTGGTTTTACTGAACTTCCCGGGATGCAACGAAATGTACACCGCATTGCTGTTCCTGGCGCTGACAACCCGGGGATGCAGGGTTTTCATGCCCATGTTTTCGGAGACCGTTGAATTCGACCGCTGGCTTGAGGTGGCCGATGCCCGGCATATCATCCTGCCCGAAGGGGAGGTGATGAGCCTGGAGGGGCATGATAAGGAGAAGGAATCGGTGAAAGCCATCCGGAAAATTTCGGAATCGAGGATGATCCCTGTCCTGGATCTCCTGGCTGATTTTGGCTTTATTGAAGACATCCGTGCATCGAAAATCCACGGCAAGCCTGTATCTGACGAGGTACTGACCGCGCTGCAGCAGGTTGTTCCGACGGATGAAGCGCTGATCATCACCACTTCAGGAACGACAGGTCGTTCGAAACTGGTGGTATACACGCACGAAGCCTACTGGTTGAACTGCTTGGCATGGCAACAGGCCGGATTTTATGAAAAGGAGTCGCTGGGCGGAACGGGGTTCACCCCGTTGTTCACCCATACCATGGGCATCAGGGCATTTCTCAATGCCCTGTGGACCGGTTCGCCGGTGTGCCTGATCATCACAGAATGGTTTACCCGGAAACCGGAAACGGTCAGATACCTGCTGCTGAAAATGAAACCGGCGCACATCACCGGCGGACCCGCCGTTTACAATGCATTCCTGGAACTGTACAGGCTTTATCCCGAACTGAAATCCACCCTGTCGCCATACCTGAAAACCCTGATATCCAGCGGAGCCGGGTACAATCCGGCAACGGCAAAAGAGGTTTTTGACGGCATCGGTCTGCAGCTTCACAACGCATTCGGGACCACGGAAACGCAGCAGGTATTTTCAACACTCCTGAGCAACGACGGCATTTTCGGTCACGGGTTGTTGCCGCTTGGCAATCCATTGCCGGGAGTTTCAGCCGGACTGGTCCGTTCCGATACAGGGGACGACTGCTACCAGCTGTATGTTCGTTCGGTGTTTGGTCACAAATACTGCATCGGCGAGGAGAATGTACCGGAGTATTTTGCCACCGGCGACCTTGTAATCCTCACAGAGGAAAAAAGCCTGCTGTTTGCCGGACGCGCCAGCAGGGATTATTTCAAGGACAGCTTTGGGGTAAAAATCCCGGTAGCGGCAGTTAAAGAGTATTACCAGGAATTGTACAACCTGATCCTCCATGCGGAATTTTTCCCGATGTACAATTTTCCCGGCTTGTCCGCCCTTCTTTTTGTTGACGAGCCCGGGGTGCCGGAAGGTGTTGTTCCCGAATCGCCGGTTACTAAAAAATACGCGGGAATCATTGAAGGAATCAATGACCGGCTGAAAAGCCGGATCGAACCATTTGAATTTTACCACCGGCACATTTGCCGGATCGCTATTGTCAACCAGCCACCTCCTGCCACGCTGAAAGGCACTGTTTCGTCGAAAGAGATCCTGGCAACATACGGGCAGCTGGCCGGGTGCCTGCAGGACTGCCGGAAAGATTCAACCGGGATAGAGATCACCGAAGCGCATTATCTCTCCACCGACAAATATTCCAGGTATGTCAGTCCGCAGATAGGAGGGATGCTCTCTGCCCTGAAGATGAACCAGGTGTTTCATGCCGGGAAAAAGGATTCTCTCTTTACTTATATCAGGGGGAAGGAAACTGCGATACTCGATCTTGCCGGCGGCTACGGAACAAACCTGGTGGGCCATTCAAACCCCCGGATCAACTGCGCCATCACATCTTTTTTATCCTCCGGCAAAATACCGCTGAACAACCAGCTGAGCATCCCGTATTATACCGGGCTTCTTGCGGAAAAACTCAGTTTGACGGCCGGGAAAAAAACCGGGAAAAGTTTCAAGGTATTGTTTGGCAACAGCGGATCCGAAGCGGTGGAAATGGCACTTCATCACGCGCTGTTTGAATGGAAAAAGCGGATCGGGAAGATGCGTGACCTGCAGCTGCAGATGTATGGAAGCCTTTCGTACATTGATGTTGCCGGAATATGGAACAGGAATGATGAAATCATCAGCCTTGCCAGGGTGCGGGTGATCGCCCTCACCGGCGCGTTTCACGGGCACAGTACAGGCGCCCGCAGCGGGCTGGGAAACCAGAAAAAACGCAGTATGTTTTCGAACCTGCCGAAGGTAGAGGCTGTTTTTGTGGATGACCGCAGGAGCGACTGGCAGAGCCGGGTCAATGAAATACTGGGCGAATCGCTGGTCGGGCTTGAGAAAGTCGTGCAGACCAACGGGCACGCGGTGGTGGAGGCGTTCAATGTCAGCCGGGTCATTGCGGCCCTGGCGGAACCGGTACTGGGCGAAGGCGGGGTAAGGACCGTCAACCCTGAATTGCTGGAATATCTCACCGGTCATGAATTCCCGCTGATCTCGGATGAAATCCAATGCGGGCTCGGGCGCACCGGGCAATTCCCGGCTTTCGCCAAGGCGGATTATTACCTGCTTGGAAAAGCGCTCGGCGGCGGGGTGGAAAAAATATCGGCCGTGCTGATTGACAGCCGGCGGTTTCGGTTCGATTTCAGTGAAAATTATGTGAGCACTTTCGGCAACGGGGAGCTTGCCGCACTTGCCGCACTGAAAACGCTGGAAATCATCGATGAAGAAAACCTGCCGGAGAAGGCTTTACAGGCTGGGAATTATCTTGAGCAGGAAATTGAAAAAATCCGTACGAAATATCCCACGGTGATCAGAGATGCTACCGGTTCCGGGGTTATGCTGGGAGTCAGTTTCAAACGTGAATGCGGCTCCGGGAATGTGATGCTGCGTGCATTGTTTGAATCGGAGAAGGCCGGGTATCTTTTTGCCGCGTGGTTTTTCCATAATCACCGGATCAGGCTGTTTCCCACCTTGTCGGCTCCGGAAACACTCCGGCTGGAACCATCCGCATTTTTGACGATGGACGAAGCAGATCAGTTTTGCAGGGGGCTTGAGGATTTGTGCCGGATACTGAGTGAAAAGAGGCTCTATGACCTTTTTTCATTTTTGATGGACAACGACCCGTTTGATGACAATAAAGGTGCAGCGCCGGAAATCGGGCATTACAAAACGATTCTTGAAACCCCGGCTGCAGGTGCGGAGAAAGTCGCATTTCTTGCCCATTTCGTGAACCCTGTAAACGAGTTGCGCATGCTTGAACCCGATCTGTGCCGGGCTTCCGACACCGGGTTGCGCATTCTTTTCAACCGGATGCAGGTGCTTATGGAATTGAAACCGTTCAGGCTGATCGCAAACAACCTTTTCGGAGGCCGGATCCATTTCTCATTTTATGTTCTTCCCGTTGATTCGGCCGAACTGGAGCATCTGCATAAAAGCGGGAAGACGCGGAGGGTGATTTCGAAGATACAGGAAGCAATAAACCTGGCAGCAGCTGACGGGGCTTCGGTGATCAGCCTTGGTGGTTATACCTCCATTCTTACCTGCAACGGAATGGCGCTGGCTGAGCCCAAAGGCTGCCGTATCATTACCGGCAACTCCCTTACGGCCGCTTCGGGGCTGACCAACCTCAGGAAATTCCTGAAAGCCAGTCCTGAATTTGCAATACCGGCCACGATCGGAATCGTAGGAGCCACAGGGAACATCGGCCAGGTTATCGCAGAAATGATCAGCAGGCAGGATGATATCTGTTCCGGACTGCTGCTTGTTGCGCGTTCGTTAAAAAGGCTGGCCGCGGTTGAAAAGGAGCTTGTGAAAAAGAAGGCAGCCGGGATCATGATCGAAACCAGCACCGATTTGTCGCGTCTGCAAACGGCAGACATCATCATCATGTGCTCCAACACCAACGATCCGCTCATTTACCCGCACCACATCAACAGGGACAGGCAGGTCCTTGTGTCGGACCTTTCGGTTCCGTCGGCCCTGTCGAAAGAAACGGCATCCATGCCCAATGTGATCAGCATGCCCTTTTCGGCCTGCGTGTGCATGCCAGAAGATCCGGAAGCGGTGATCAGTTCCCTGTCGCCGGCAGGAACGGTATTCTGCTGTGCGGCAGAGGCGATGCTGGTCGGGCTTGGATCCTGCCCGTTTCCCCTGAAGGGGCACCTCCTTCCCGAATCGCTGATGAAAATTTCGGCGATGGCGGAAAAACGGGGATTATTCAACCATCTTGGAAGCGTAAAAAGCTATAAAGCAGTAATTTAAACCATAATGGCCGCATTGTACAATTTCGGTTTATCGCAGGAAGACCCGCTGACAGAGGCCAGGGGGCTGGAACTCGCTGACGGGGATTCGCTGCTTTGCATTGCCGGTGCGGGTGAAGTTCCCCTCAGCATTTCCGCAATGAACAATGTTGCTGTCGTTGCGGTGGACGCTTCCGAAAACCAGCTCCGCCTGTGCAGGATCAAACAGCAGGCTGCCATTCATCTGCCGGTCGGCCGGGCCGCAGGATTCCTGGGGTACACCGCGATGCCTGGAAACAGGCGGGAGGAGATTTTCGAGGCAGAGATATCCCGCAGGCTGATAATAGAAGATCGCGATTTCTGGAAAGGGAATATCGGGGCCATCCGCAGGGGGGTGATCAATGAAGGCAAGTTCGAGCGGTTCATCAGGAAGGCATCCCTGCCGGCCCGGATGGTCATCGGGAAGAAGAATTTTTACCGTTTGTTTGAATGCAGTTCAACACCGGAACAGGAAGATGTCTTTGACCGGTATTTTGCAGGGATCCTTCTGAAAACGGTTTTTAAAACGGTTTTTCATCCCCGGGTTTATAAAAACAGGGGAATTGATGCAGCCGGGATGCAGCATCGCAGCGAAGGAAATATCGGGGATTTCTTTTTCAACCGCTTCCGCAATTTCTGCTGCAGCACCCCGGCCAGGGATAATTTCCTGCTTCAGTATGTTTTTTTCCGGCAATCGCTGTTTCCTTCGGCGCTGCCGGAATACCTTAAAGATGAGCACCATGATGCATTCCTGAGACACCAGCACGGGGTTTCGTTTGTGCCGGCCACGATGGAAAGCTATTTACCGGCGGTACCACACGGTCAGTTCAACAAGATCCAGCTGTCAAACATCAGCGACTGGATTTCACGTGAAACAATGGCCGGGCTTTTCGGGCATATCCAGGAAAAAACGGAACCCGGAACCAGGGTGGTGATGCGGTACATCTACCTGGAGCATCCCATCCCGCAACAAACGCCATTTTTACAGCCCGACCGCAAACTCGGGGATAAACTCATACAAACAGACAGGTTTCCGTTCAGTTCGGTTTCCTGCATTCAACATACAGCGCATGAGCAGTTACCATATCAAGCCGATTGACGAGACATTTAACCGGGCAATGCTGGAAATCCTCCATGGTTCGCCGATCGTTACGGACCGGATGACCATCTGTTTTGACAGGCAGCCGGACATCTTTGCCCTGTCGCGGTGCAAATACGGGAATTTCTTTTACCATGGATTGTTTCACGGCGATACACTGAAGGGGTTCGGGATGGTTGGGTATCATACCGTTCTGGTCAATTCCAAACCGTCGGAGGTGTTCTGTGCAAGGGATCTTTACGTTCTCCCTGAAGCGCGGGGGCAGGGTTTTGTTGCAAAAAGCACGGAAATGCACTTCAGTGAGAACCGGCATCTTTCACCGGTTGGTTACGGCGTGATCATGCACGGAAACAAGGCAAGCATGAGACTTGTAGGCCAAAGACCGGAAAGTAACCAGTATTCGCCGCTTTCACGAATTCTGAACAAGCTGGTTATTAACACTACGTTGCTGACCCTGCCGGTGACCATAAGCCAAGACTATATCATCCGGCGGGCGCAACATGAAGATGTTCCGGCCATTGTCAAACTGCTCAGCAGCGAGCATAAAGACCGGTTGTTCGGCAAAATATTCACGGAAGAGGTTTTCCCGGGTTACCTGAAAAAAAACACCGGGTTGCAGATGCAGGATTATTTTCTTGCATTCGACCGGAACGGTCAGGTTTGCGGCGTTTGTGCCGCCTGGGACATGCACGGAATGAAGCAAACCCGGGTTTTAAAATACGGAAAGGCATTTCTTCCGGCGAAAATAGCCTGGAAATCGCTGGCCGTTCTGTTCAGCCGGCCGCAATTGCCAGAACCCGGCGAACATTTCAGGGAAGTCACCCTTACGGATTATGCCGTAAAAGGCCGTGATCCGAAAATCATGAACGCCCTGTTGCGGGCAATTTACTGCGAGTACCGAAGCCTTGGGTATCATTTCATGATTTGGGGGAGTTCTGCGGATGATCCCATTTTAACTGCTGCCAAAGGATTTCTGAACCAACAGATTATTTCCAATATAGTTCTGTTTTCAACACAGGGAAAATTGCTGGAAGACGGAGCTGTGAATAGCCGCTTGCCGTATGTTGACATATCGGCGATATGAATCATAAACGATAATAATTAAGTCCATGCAAACCATACTCATCACAGGAGCAACATCGGGAATCGGTCTAATCCTGGCCAGTCATCTTCACCGGAACGGCTTTAAGGTTTACGGAACAAGCCGTTTTCCTGAAAAGCACAGGCAAACATTGCCGTTTGAGCTCCTGGAACTGGACATCACCAGCGAAGCTTCCATCAGAAACTGTATTGACGATCTGTTATCCAGGACGAAGACCATCGATGTGCTGATCAACAATGCCGGAATTGCTGTTTGCGGTTCTGCGGAGGAGACCTCCGTTGAACAGGCTTATCGCCAGGTTGAAACGAATTTCTGGGGGGCGGTGAAGATGACCAGGGGAATCCTGCCGGTGATGCGGAAACAGAGGCACGGAAAAATCATTACGATTGGTTCCCTGGCCGGACTTATCGGGGTTCCGTATCAAAGTTATTATTCCGCCTCGAAACATGCCCTGGAAGGTTTTTTTAAATCATTGAGGGTTGAAGTCCGCACGTTCAATATCCACATATCGCTGATCGAACCGGGATTTTTCAAGACCAACCTGCACAATGCATTTGAATACGCGCAACCTTCCATTTCCGATTACGACCTGTTACGAAAGAATGCGCTGCAGGTGTTTTCAGATTCCATCGAACATGCCGATACGCCCGAACCGGTGGCCCGGATTGTTGAAAGAATACTGAAATCGAAGAGACCGGGCTTCAGCTATCGGCTCGGGAAAAATTCTTGGCTGGCGCCTCTTCTGCAATTCCTGATTTTCAGGTTGTATGAGTTTGGCGTCAGGATAAAATTCAGGTTACCGGCCAATTCCAAAGATCACGTCAACGACAGGAAGTAAATGCCATTGCGAACCGGAGGGATATTTACCGAAACACAGTTTATACCCGGCTTCGAGGCGCAGGGATTCCTTTTTTGAAGTGTACACCAGCACGCCTTTGTTTTCCATGAAATAATTGTGTTCGGTGCCGCGTACGATGAAATTCTCCACACTGAAAAGCCAGCCGAAGCGGGGGATGAATTTCCCGCGGAAATCAATCCCTGCATCGAATTCCGGTTGATTGTAAAAAACGGCGAGCCTGGGATAAATGACCGGAAGATCAATGGTGGTGCGCGAATCAAGCGGGCCGAATTTGACAGCAAAGGTTATGCCGGCATGAGCTGTCAGGATGGACTGTTTGAATGGAGCGTATGAGACAAGGAACCTGTTGGAAATGGCAAACATCTGCGGGATGGTGAATTCGGGGGAGATGAGTCCGCCGGTTCCCTTTGTTGCCACCAGGCGCATGAATTGCGTCGGATAGAAGATTCCATGCTCGGTCGCCAGCCGGAACCCTGAATATGCACCCCAGCCCGCTTTTACCGTTACCTGCGGCATGATGAAAAACATGAGCGGATGGGCGGATAATTCGAGGTTATTGCTGATGCCATACCTGGATGCCGTAAAAAGTCCCAGTTCCCACCGGTGGTTAGGAATATTGCAGGCGGTTCCGCCGGTCCAGTAGTTTTTTACCAGCGTATCCTGTGAAAACACGCTGTTGCAGAGAAAGAAGCCGATCAGAAAGATTATCGTTTTTTTCATTTCCGGCGGGTTATCTGGGTAACATTAAACGGGCGCTCACGGGGGCATGGTCCGATTCTCTGGTTGCCTCCTGGTGCGTGATGACGGAATTAGGGACCCACTGGTAGTTGGTAAAAAGATAATCGAGGGTGCGGTCCCAGAAATGGCCGGGCCGGGTGGTGTGGGTGAAAAATTTATACTGGTTGTTTTTATAAACGCCGGGGGGAACTGCGCAGCTGTATGATGCATAAAGAGTGTCGAGCCAGTGTTTCTCCGGCTCATAATTGCTTCCTTCCTTGTGCATCGGATCATCGCCGCTTGTGTGATATGATTCCCAGGAGCATTTATCCTGGATGCAGTAATCGGTTGTATCGGAACCGGGCGGTAACGTGTTGAAATCGCCGCCTGCGGCAAAATAGCCACCCTCGCCGTTGATCCGGTCCAGTTCATCCTTGAGCTGGATGATCTGTTTTTGCTTCGTATCGTCGGTTGCAAAGGCGGAAATGTGGAGATTCACGGCGACCAGGCTGCTGATGTGCGGGATTTCAATTTTGCCTGTCACCATGCAGCAGCGTTCGTAGAAATAGCGGGTGAGCTTGTCCTGGTCGGACCGGAGCTGCAGCTGGATTCTTTTGGCATCACTGATCTTCCAGCGGGAGAAGATGACGTTTTCCTCGTCCATGCGGCCAAGTCCGTTGCTGGGGATAAACTGCGCCTTCCATTGTGAACCGCTCACGGCATAATTGAAGTAGGTATGGCCGAGAAGCCATTGAAGCTGATCGATATACGCCGATCTTTTCGAATTCAGGTCCACCTCCTGGAGCAGGAGAATGTCGGGTTGCTCCAGGTTGATCTTGTCGGCCACGGATTGAAGTGCGCTGTAAACTTCGTCTTCCGTCAGAACAACCCGGTCGCCGCAGGCATCGCCGAACCACGGGAGCCGTGCCGCACCAAACCGGATGTTCCAGGTCATGACCTTCACTGAAGTGAATGTATCGGGAACGGAGGTCGTTTTTTGGGCGGAATAATATGTCGCATCTTCGGTTTCATCAAACCCGGTGGCCAGCGGTTCGCAAGCGGAAAAAAGAATGGGCATCCAGGAGATGAACACCACGAAAATCATCCAGGTGAAACGTGATTCATGATGCAAGGGCCGGTAAATCATACGGAGTTCATTGATAAGCCAAAAATAAGACAACCCCGGGAAGGGAAATAATTTTCAACAACCAAAGTTTGGGAAAATTTGCAAGTTCCGTGGCTAATTCTTGCATAAATCAATAATAAAGTCCCCTGATCCATGCGGAATTCCCATTTCGTACCACTACACCCGCTCATTTTTACCGCTTGTTGGAAATTTTGCAATTTTCATGATTCCGGCATCTTAAATCCACACTGAAAAAGAGAGCCGCGGCTCTATTTTTACATCCAGATAGCACAATCGTAAACCGGTAAAAAAAAGGATATGAAAACACTGACACTTTTTATAATCATAGTCCTGCTGACTATCCAGGCATCGCGGGCACAAACCGATTCCGTAGTGCTCAACAAATTTTATCACACCTGGGTCATACCGGAAAGGGGGCACCGGGGAGAGTCGGGGGTGTTGTATGAAATAAAGGATTCTTCGGTCGTGGTCTCGAATTCGCCCTGGAGAAAAAACTACTACGAACAAAAGTTTGATGAGACCAAAATTGACATCAGGGATATCAAAGAAATCAGGGTCAGAAGGCAGGGCCAGGGTTTTGCGGTTCTTGTTGGCGGTATAACAGGCATGGTTGCCGGTGCAATTATTTCCGCTGCATACATCGACCATCTTGAAAAAACAATGAATCCTGTCGGATTTGCCTTTGGCGGTTTTATACAGGGGATCCTTCCTTTTATTGTTTCCACCGGCGTTGGTATCGGCGTTGGGTTAATGGTAAGTCCCAAGCTTAAAATTCATATCGGGGGCAGCCAGGAAAAATTTGACAAAAACAAAATCAGGCTCAATAAATATGCTTTAAAAGGCAATTCAACAGCTGAATTGTTCAATGGCCGGGCATTTTCAAAACTCCGCGATTCGGTTACCGATATCGACGGCAATACTTACAATACCCTTGCGCTTGGCGGACAGGTATGGATGGCAGAGAACCTGAAGGTGACACGTTTTCGCGACGGGTCGGCTATTCCCCTGGTTGATAAGAATTATTACGGAAACGGAAACCGCTATAACTGGAGTTCAGTCAGCGACCCCCGCAAAATCTGCCCGGCAGGCTGGCATGTCCCCACCCTCGGTGACTGGACATCATTGTTCAATTCCCTTGGAGGGGAAGAAATTGCCGGGACGAGAATGGAACAAAGCTTTGGAACCAACGGAAGTACCGGCCAATGGTGGTCTTCGACGGGGGTGGATGCCGGCCGTGCCCAGAGTTTTTATATGAACACAGCCACGTTTGGGGTAATGTTTACCACCGCTGAAAAAAAGTCGGGACTGTCGGTCAGGTGCATGCGGGATAACTAGCAATCAGATCAGCCGTTCAATTTTGGCCCTCAGCGCGTTGACTTTCTCATGGAGGATGTTAAAGAACCGGTGACGCTCCTTTGCGGAAGTGCCGCTGATCATGGTTGATTTTTGCATCAGGTTTCTAAGAGAATTTTCAACCTGGTTGCAAAACACCGGGTTCGTAGTGATCAGCTGGTTGATGACATTGTAGGTGTTGTAAGAAGTTTTAAAACCATCGGTG
>JBAXDH010000017.1:0-41431 GCA_037141055.1 bacterium
AATGATCAATTAAAGGAGGATTGTCAGAATAATGAGATGTTTTCGCAGATACCTTATCATGAAGCCTCCCGATTTATTCGATAAGCCGTATAATCTGAATTATAATTCCGGTTCAATGAATCGCAAATGAATACAATCCCTTTTTGCGATCTTCACCGCTCAAATAAGCCCATACGAAAAGAAATCGAACGTGCGATAGCAGACTGCATTGACCGTTCATCCTTTCTGCGCGGGCGACAAACACATTTATTTGAAGAAGAATGGGCTTGCTATTGTGGCCAAAAGTACGCTGTATGCTGTAATAGCGGGACGGATGCACTCACTCTGGCAGCAATGGCAATGGGTTTAAAAACTGCAACAATTCCTGCCAATACGCTTCCGCTTACAGGAACAGGACTTCATCGTGGTAGTGTTGAAGTTCAGATTGCCGAAATAAATTCAGAAGGTTGGCTAGTTTCACCTGCAGAGGATAACTTGCCGGTATTGATTTTTGGACGACTCCCCGAACCTGGTTCTCCTGTTGCCCGGCTATATGATGCCGCTCACGCCCATGGCTGGAAGCCATTTCAGGGGACAAACGCAGCCTGGAGTTTTTATCCGACAAAATCGTTGGGAGCAATGGGAGATGCCGGTGCGGTGACCACTGATGATGAATCGCTCGCAATGAGTATGCGTGAATTATGTGGCAGGGATGATAGGTTACACGACCGTCGGCAAATTACATCAAGAATTGACGAGATACAGGCAGCCATTTTGCGCATAAAACTAAGACATTTGCCTGAGTGGCTCGAGATGCGACAGGAAATCGCACAACAATACAACCACCGATTGCATGATCTTGGCATTACGATAAGCGGTAAATCATTGCATCACCTTTATGTGATCAGGGTAAGAAACCGGGATGGATTAATGACATTTCTCAATAATCGTGGCATTGGATGTAAGGTACACTGGAGAAGCCCATTAAATAAAGTGCCAGGGCCATGGATGGCTTCAGGGATCTTTCAGGAAGCAGAGAACTGGTGTGATTCAATTTTGAGCCTTCCCTGCTTCCCTGGTCTTACATCAACTGAAATAAACTATGTTTGCGATGCAATTGAGAAATTTTATTCATGAAAATACCCATGCATTATTAGTAGCTGATGAGGATAATGCATCTGCTGAAAACCATCGCGGCCAATGGTTTTCAGCAGGAACCCGACCCATTATTCGATGGATTAAGGGCGATGGTTTGATGACACGATAAATAATTGTATTTAACCATCATTTGAAATGACAGAGCAGGATTTTTGCGATTTGTTTACAATGGAACAGGAATTTTGGTGGTTTAAAGGGATGCGGCAAATTTCATCTGCACTCCTTGACCCCTACTTGTTACCACCCGTAAAAAGATCAATACTTGATGCAGGGTGCGGCACAGGAGGGATGCTTTCATTGCTGGCCAGGTACTCAGGAAACGGAAGCGTTTCAGGAATTGATGTTTCGCCTTTTGCACTTGAATTTTGCCGAAAAACAAATGATCACGAATTCTATGAGGCATCGGTGACCTGTTTGCCCTTTGAAGATTGCAGTTTTGATGTAGTGACCAGTTTTGATGTATTGGTGCAATTACCCGCAGAGAATGATGATATCCTTGCCCTTAAGGAAATGTACCGTGTATTGAAACCAGGTGGTATTGCATTTGTGCGTGTTGCAGCTTATAAATGGATGCGCAGCGGGCATGATATCGCCCTGGAATCCTCATCGCGCTATACCCGTAAATCGCTTACGAAAAAGGCTGAAGAGGCAGGTTTTCAAATTATACGATCAACCTATGCAAATTCATTCCTTTTCCCGTTGGCCTTGATACGGAGGCTGATATTAAAACCGGTTGGACTGGCTGATAAAGGCTCTGATGTGCGACCCTTGCCGCAGAAACTTGAATGGCTCAACAGATTATTTACTGCTACGCTAAACCTGGAAGCAAAAATTTTGAAAGACACCCGAAACACCCTTTGTGTGGGTTTATCAGTGATTGCAGTGATTAAAAAACCGGGGGCTTAGCTGTTTTCATTTTTTCAAAGTCCGAGAATAACAAGGTTAAACCATAGCTTCCAAAAATCTATAAGGGTTCGTGAAACCCTCGGAAATGTATAGAATTGAGAATTTCCAAATTTACGGGCATAATGATTTACAGGAACCTCTGTAAAGGTACAGCCTGCAGTATGCAGTTTATAAATGAGCTCCACACAAATTATTCCACTGGTCGACTCGAGATTGATTTTACGGATAGCGCTTTTGCGAATCAATCTGAAATCGCAGTCAATATCACGAATGGGAAGGCTAAAAAAGGTCCGGGCCAAAATATTGTACAGTGAGCCTAAAATCCTTCGGTGAGGTTGATCTCTCCGGTCAGTTTTATAACCATTTACCACATCCATCTTTTCCGTCATTAACGGAATCATTTCTAACAAATCTTCAACAGCATACTGTCCGTCGCCATCCGTATAAAATATCAGCTCCTTTTCAGCAAGCAGAAATCCTGTTCTAAGCGCCGCACCATAACCCATATTGGTTTCGTGATGAATAATTTTTACATGGTCCGACCGCAACGCGAGCTCATCCAGGAGCCTTTTAGTGGCATCAGTACTTCCGTCATTTACCACAATGACCTCAAAATCGGAGGTTGTTTGCGGAAGAATTTTTAAAGCATCTTCAACAAGTGTCACGATGGTACCTTCATCGTTAAATGCCGGAAAAAAAATGCTGATACTGCTATTCTGCAAGTACATGGCTGTTTTTTAAACGGTACGCTTTACCTGTGTTTGCATCAAAAGCCCAGGCATTGATTTCTGAAGGAATTTTTGGAATATCATGAATCGGAATTGATATTTTCCAATCGGGGTTACCCGAATTTTCGAACGCAATAAGAATTGATTGCCGGTTCCCGTTCTTAGCCGTCACAAGAATGGCATCTGCAGGTTCATTTCGATAAGGCAATGTTGCAAATCCCGAAACAGTAAAGGTACTATCAGGTTCCACCCGCAAATTGCTGAATGCTCCGAAATCGGCATCAAGGTGGTCTGTGCCTTCAATTTCCTCAATCACTTTGCTTTTAATTAATCCTGGCCGCAAATACCCCAAAGAATCCAATATTTCAGCCCTTTTCTCAAGCTCTGCAAAATTTGCAGGATAAATCATTCTCTGGCATTTGCTGTGGTCAATATAGTGAATGAACAATAAACCTGCCTTTGCGTGCTGAATGACATTATGATACGCTTTCAGGTTGTTAACCGAGGCGGGATATTTAAAAATTTGAACCAGGATCAAGAAAATTGATAAAAACCAGAAGAGATAGTTGTGAATTTTTGCAGGATGCACGCTTTTTTTCCGATGTTCAAAAACAATGGATACCATGTAAATAACCGAAATAACCAGATACAAGGTAAAGGCCAGGTAGCGGGAAGAAAATGACTGGCCGACACCAAATCCAACTCTGCCGAGGGTAATTAACAGTTCGGTAAGGAGGGAATATGAACCCAGTAATATCCATACTTTTAACTGGCGGTTTAATTCGTTATCCCGCAAATGCCTGATAAAATATGCAATAAATAAAATATACCCAGCTACCAGAAACAAGCCACTCCAAAAAGACCCTTGAAAATTATTCCCAAACCCTACCGGGTTGCCTGACAGATTGAAAAAGTAGAAAAACGATTTCCGGGGGTCATGAAAAAGTTCAAAAATGGCCGGATGATTACCAGGAGTGTGATAATTGAACAAATATAAAATCAAGGTAATGGTCGCAGCAAATATCCATATCAGGATCTTTGGCCACAGGTTTATCATGTTGCTTTTGTTGATTGGCATAAACACAACCGGGAAAAGTATCATCCAATACAAAAACCCGTTTGCAGATGACAAGGTACTGATGCTGCCGAGAACGATGCAATAAAAAAAAATCCGTTGTTTCTTTATTGACGAATAACAGAGGAGCAACCCGGTAGTTAAACATACAATCGGAACGAAGTAAACGATCTGAACCCCAAACAACCAGTTTTCAAATTGGGCAGGTGAAAAGATGAGCAGATTAGCAAGAATCAGAAGAAGATATTTTTTCCATTTGCTGCCTTTAAAAGTTAATTCAGACAGACGGAAGATATTAAATGAGACAATTACTGCCATCCCGAAAATGACCATCATCTCATAACGTACATTCCAATTGGTGAACCTTCCGAGGCATACAAAAATAATATTCGGGAATAACTGGCGATATTCGTTTTGCTGGCTGAAAAGTTCCTTCAGGGTAAGAGTACCCTTCGACAAATGGTCAAAAAAACCGACATATTCCCATTGATCCCAATATGGAACATCAACACCATACCGTAAAATATAATAGAAAATGGGCGCTATAATGATCAGGATGATGCCAGGAGCAACCGGATGGAAATCATGTTTACTTTTTCGACTTTCCATTTACCAAAACAAAATACGTAATATATTGATCATCAACTCCTAATTCCTAATTCCTAATTCCTAACTCCTAACTCTTAACCACTTTCACCCTGTAAATCATCCCTCTTTTTTAAATTGAAAAACAAATGCAATTTACAACTTCTTTGTATCAATGAACTGATTAGCTTTGATATTCAAAATCTGATTGAAAAAAATCAACACCATCAAACTGTGTGGTACTTCGTGTGTGGTAAAAATAAAAAAACGCTACAACTCATTGAATCATAGCGTTTTATAAAAAGTTAAAGCGGAGAGACTGGGATTCGAACCCAGGGTACACTTTTGGCGTACACACACTTTCCAGGCGTGCTCCTTCGACCACTCGGACACCTCTCCAGGTTAAATTGCGAAACAGTGAAATAGCGAAGAAGCGAAAAAAGGGCTTGGCAGGCGCTATGCAGAATTTCGGAGTGCAAAGGTAGGAATATTATTGAGACTTCAAACAGTCATTTCGCCGCGGAGTGAAGTTTGCAGCAACTGTTTCACGCTTTCGGTCGAATAGCCGCAGCCAAGCAAGTACATCAGCTTGGTTACCGCAGATTCAGTGGTGATGTCAGAACCGCCGATCACCCCGATTTTGCCAAGCCCGGCGCTGGTTTCATATTTCCCCATGTCAACGGCGCCTCCCTTGCACTGGGTTACATTGAACACTACGATTCCCCGTGCCGTGGCATCCTGTAAAAGCTCCATGAACCACCCGATGGTTGGCGCATTCCCGGCGCCGAAGGTTTCCAGGATAACCGCCTTGAGCCCCTTGGTGTTGAGGATGGCCTCCACCGCGTTTTGCGATATTCCCGGAAATAATTTTAAAATCGCGATGTTCTCATCCAGCTCCTTGAACACCCGTAACTTCTTGAAATTAGGCTTTATGATCAGGTTCCGGTGGTACTTGATGTTCACCCCGACTTCGCCCAGCAGCGGATAATTGCCCGATACAAAGGCCTTGAAATTCTCGGCATTGAGTTTTGAGGTCCGGTTCGCACGGTACAGTTTGTTTTCAAAACAGATGGCCACTTCGGGAACCATCGGTGTGTCCACCTCCTTTGCCGCAGCAATTTCAATCGAATTGATGAAATTTTCGCGGCCGTCGGTGCGCACCATCCCGATCGGCAGCTGGGATCCTGTGAAAATGACCGGCTTGCTGAGGTTTTCAAGCATGAAACTCAGCGCCGAGGCCGTGTAGGCCATGGTGTCGGATCCGTGCAGAATCACAAACCCGTCATAATCCTCGTATTTTTCTTCGATCACGCTGGCAAGATGAATCCAGAAAGCGGGATTCATGTTCGAAGAATCCAGCAACGGCTCGAAGGTGTAAAAATCGATCCTGCAGTTGAAATTCTCGAGTACCGGGAGGTATTTATAGAGAATGTCAAAAGTCAGCGGCCTCAATGTCATCGTTTTCGGGTCCTGAACCATGCCGATGGTTCCACCAGTGTAAATGACCAATATGCTTGTTTGTCCGATCATAATGTAATATCAAAATGTAAAATGTAAAGTCAAAATGCAAAATCCGTCCGCCTGTTCACCACAACCCGAACAGCCTCACCGCGTTTCCCGTCGTCACCTCCGCCACCTCCTCCAAAGATACCTTTTTTATTTCTGCTATTTTTTGTGCGATGAGCGGAATGTAAGCCGGTTCGTTCCGCTGGCCCCTATATGGAACCGGGGGAAGCCACGGGGCATCCGTTTCAAGCAGCAGGTGCCGGAGATCCGTGTGTTCAACCACTGCTTGCAGCCCCGAATTTTTATAGGTTACCACCCCGCCGATGCCGAGCATGAAACCAAGCCGCACGGCTCGCTCCGCCTGGCCGGTATTCCCGCTGAAGCAATGGAAAACGCCGCGGATCCGCGGGTCGTCGCGCTCTTCGGCCATCTCAAGTACGATATCCATGGAATTGCGGGTATGAATGACCACCGGAAGATCATATTCGCAGGCAAGGTCAAGCTGGCGGCTGAAGGCGATGCGTTGTCCGGCCTCGAAGGTTTTATCCCAGTAAAGGTCAATGCCGATTTCGCCGATGGCATAAAACTTCAGGGCCGGGTTTGCAAGGTACTCTGAAACAATCTTCAGCTCGTCCGCGTAGTTTTCTTTCACCGAAGTGGGGTGCAGCCCCATCATCGGGTAACAAACGCCCGGGTATTGCCCGGCCACCCGAAGCATTTTTTCATGATATTCCGAATCGATCGCAGGCAGCAATAATCGGGTAACATTGTTCTGATGCGCCCGCAGCATCATATCATCCAGATCGTTATCAAACTCTGAAGCGTAAATGTGCGTATGTGAGTCGGTATATGTCATAGTCCCTCATCCCGCATCAGGAATTCCACAACCGGATCAGCCTCAATTTCCTTCATGCATTTAAAATGTTTCTTCGGGCATTCCCTGTGTCCAAGTTTGCTGCATGGCCTGCACGACAACCCTTCCACCTCCGCGATCATGGAATTCGGTTTGAACTGCTCCTGCAGGTATGGATACATGCCAAAAGCGGGGATCGTGTTGCCCCAGACCGACACGATCGGTTTGTTGAATGCGGCGGCGATATGCATGAGCCCGGTATCATTCGTGAGAACGGATGCCGCCTGGCGGATGAGCGAAGCCGACTGGTTGATGTTGAAGAGTCCGCAGGAATTGTAAACAAGCGCCGAAGTATGGCTCACAATCTGATCCCCGCGATCACGGTCCTCGCTTCCGCCGAGCAGGACCACCGGGAGCGCAAGTTTACTGCACACTTCGGCAACCTTGTCAGCAGGGAAGATCTTCGTGTGGTGCTTGCCCCCGATCACGACGGCAACGAGGCCCCGGTGGTGGCTCTCCGGAAGGCCGGAGAGGGGAACTTCGTCCTCTGCCGGGATGAAATAATCGAGGCCAAGGCCGTCGTTGACGACCCCCAAAGGTTTTGCTGCCATGAAATAACGGTCAACGATATGGATTTCGGGCAGTACATTCAATTTGAACCTGACCGACAGCCATTTCCGGAAGTTTAATTTCGGGAAACCGGCTGATTTTACACCAAGCTGGTTTTTGACAAAGGCCGACCGGTAATTCTTGTGCAGATCGACCACAAAATCAAACCCCTGGGATTTCAGCTGTGGAATGACCTCCTGGAAATCATGATGATACAGCCATATTTTATCAATGTAGGGGTTCGCCCTGAGGATGGGCTCGTTTTGTGTCTTGGTCAGAAAATGAATTTCGGCACCGCGCAGCTGTTTTTTCAGACAGCGGATCACAGGGGTTGTCAGCACGATATCCCCGATCGAACTGAACCGTATAATCAATATCTTCTTCAGATGCTTCAACTTTTCACCATTTCGCTATTTCACCATTTCGCTATCTGATAAACGGATTATTCTCCATCTCATACCCGATCGAAGTCTCAGGCCCGTGCCCTGGATAAACAACGGTTGCTACGGGTAGGGTGAACAACCTGGTATTGATGCTTGTCATCAACTGGTCAAAATCGCCGGAAGGCAGGTCGGTGCGGCCGATGGTATCCTTGAAAAGAACGTCGCCTGTTATCACAAATTGTTGAGCCTCATTGAAAAAGCACACGCTTCCGTCAGCATGACCAGGGGTAAAGAGCACCTTCAGCGAAGAAGCACCCCAGGAAATGGTTTCGCCATCGGCCAGGAAACGCTTTGGTGCCGGAACCCCGTTGATCGAAAAGCCAAAAGAGTTGCCGATCTCTTTCAGCGTATGAAAAAAGGGGAGTGAATTTTCATGATATTCCGGGTTTATCCCGAATTTCTGCGCAATGAACGGATTTCCCAGGATATGGTCGATATGGCAGTGGGTGTTCAGGTTGCGGACCAGTTTGAGGTTGTTTTCAACGATAAAACCGGCAAGTTCTTCCTGTTCCTGGGGATCGTAGCAGGCGGCATCGATCAGCACGCATTCCCCGGTTTCATCATATAAAAGGTACGTGTTGACCATAAACGTATTGAAGACGAATTTCTTGATTTTGATCATCCTGTCGTAGTGTTTAAGTAGTGCGGCAAAGGTACGAAAATGCTTCAAGCTGGCCCGCACAATGAAAATAATCGTACCTTAGCACCCCCATTTAATTCCCTTGTATAACCTGATATGACGAAGGATGCACGCCCGAACGGAGGTTTAAAAATCTGGACGACTGCGGGCATTGTTCTGGGTTTGGCGATGTTCTTTTCCCTGGCCGGCAAGGCGCAATTCTACAACGGATCACAACTTACTTACGGCAAAAGCAGGGTTCAATACTCAAATTTTCTCTGGCTGAATTTCCGGTTCGACAAATTCGATACTTACTACTACCTGAACGGCAAGGAACTGGCCATGTATACGGCCGAATATGCCGACAAGCATATCAAGGAAATTGAGCTCGACCTCCAGTCGAACCTGGAAGAGAAGATCCAGTTTATCATCTTCAATACCCTTTCAGATCTGAAACAGAGCAACATCGGGCTTTTCGGCGACTGGGACTACTATAATACCGGCGGGGTCACCCGGATCATAGGGGGAAGGGTGCTCCTTTTTTTCGACGGCAGTTATGAGCATCTTGACCAGCAAATCCGCGCGGGGATCGCACAGGTCATCCTCAACAACATGATCTACGGCACCGGCATCGGGGCGCAGATCAAGAACACGGCGTTGTTCACCGTCCCGGAATGGTACATGAACGGGTTGATTTCATTTATTTCCCGGAAGTGGGATGCTGAACTGGAGAACATGGTCAGGGATGCCATCCTGAACAAAAAATATGAGAAATTCAACAGCCTTACCGGGGAAGAGGCAACCTACGCCGGCCATTCCCTGTGGAATTATGTAGCCATGAAATACGGGGCCTCCTCCATTCCGAACATTGTGTATATGGCCCGCCTCAGCCGGAATGTGGAGCGGGGGTTCCAGTACGTGGTGGGTGTCGGGTTTAAAACGATCGTCCAGGAATGGCTCACATTTTATAAGGATGTATACGCGGCACAGGAAACCGGCCGCATGGCTCAGCAGGGAACCATGCTGAACAAGCGCAATAAACCGGACCGGGTTTACCAGTCGCTGAAAATCTGCCCCGACGGGAACCTGCTGGCATACGCCACCTTCAAACTCGGCGTTTATAAAATCTTCATCCAGGACAGCGAGACCGGCAAACGCGACCGGGTTTACCGTGGCGGTTACCGGCTGGCCGACCGCCCTGATTACACCTATCCGCTCCTTGCATGGCACCCGGGCGGCAACCTGCTGACATTCCTGGTCGAGCGCAAAGGGGGGATATGGTTGTATTTTTACAACCTGCAGGATAAAAAAACGGAACACCGGCTCCTGATCAATTTTCAAAAGGTCCTCGACATGTCCTATTCCGACGATGGAACCATGCTGGTTCTTTCGGCGGTGCAAAAAGGGCAGTCGGACATTTTCGTGTACAACATCGGCTCCGGATCGCATGAACAGATCACGAAAGACATATACAACGACCTTAACCCGCGGTTCATCAACCATTCGGCGAACATTATCTTTTCCTCCAACAGGGACAATGATACCATCAGGTTCGATGAACCGGTGAAAATCGAAAAACTGCATTATAACAACGACCTGTTTTTATACAACTATGCGTCGAAACGCAACATCCTCCAGCGGCTCACCAGGACAACCGATGCCCACGAAACCCAGCCCCAGGCCTACGGTGATAATTACTTCTGTTTCCTGAGCGACCAGAACGGCATTGTGAACCGTTATCTTGCGAGATACGACAGCACGATATCCTACATCGACACCATCGCCCACTACAGGTATTACACGACCGTCTACCCTGTTACCGATTATTCGCGCAACATCCTCGAGCAGGATATTTCACCGAAAGCGGCTAAAATCGGCGAGATAATATTCCGGAACCGGAATTATAAAATGTTCACGTCCGATCTGATCCTTCCCGGCCAGGTGGTGAAAGTTGACCCGCAGCCCTCCTTTTTTAAGGATTTCAAAACAAAATCAGCAAAAAAGGATGCTGGAGCCAAAAAGTCCGACAGCACGCTCCACCTTGCAGAACCCTTCAGGATACAGGAAAAGAAGCACTTCGCCGTTGTCAGGCAAAGTGAAGTAGTCAGCCAGATATTATCGCGGATCGATACGTCAAAATCGGGGCAGGGCAAGGCGGCAGGCAGTGTCAAAGCTGCAGCGGATACCTCGCTGAACCGGTGGTGGGTGCTATACCAGTCCCTGCAAAAGAAAGATGCTTCGAAGGACGGCATTGTAAAGGACACGGTGAACAAATATAAAAACGCCAAGCAGCTGAATTACAACGTCGAGTATTATGTCGACCAGATGGTCACCCAGATCGATTTCACCTACCTGAATTTTGCATACCAGCCATTTACCGGCAGTGCGTCGCCCGTGTTCATCAATCCGGGACTGAACGCCCTGTTCATGGTTGGCATCACCGACCTGATGGAAGATTACCGCATCAGCGGCGGGGTGAGGCTGAATGTAAGCCTCATCAACAATGAATACCTGTTCAGCTACGGAAATTACAAGCATCGCCTCGATCACCAGATCGTTTTTCACCGGAAATCGGTGGAGGAGGCGGGATACTATTCCATCGTCAGGCACCGGATCCATGAGCTGTATTATGTTGCCACTTACCCGTTCACGCCGGTACTCAATATTAAAGGGACTGCCGCAATCCGCTACGATCGTGCGGTGTTCCTGTCAACCGACCAGGTGAACCTCCGTCAGCCTGACATAAATGACGTATGGGGAAGCATCAAGGGAGAACTGACCTATGACAATACCCGCAGCCTTGGCGTAAACCTTTATCACGGTACGCGGTACAAGATTTTCGGAGAATATTACCAGATGGTAAACACCGGGGGAAGCAACGTGATCGTGCTGGGGATGGATTTCCGCAATTACCAGAAGGTTCACAGGACGCTGGTCTGGGCGAACCGGTTTGCGGCCAGCACATCCTTCGGATCGAATAAGCTGCTTTATTACATGGGAGGTGTTGACAACTGGCTTTTCCCATCCTATAACACGACTACGCCCGTTGCTTTTGACCAAAACTATGCTTTCCAGACGCTGGCCACCAACATGCGGGGATTCAGCCAGAACATCAGGAACGGCAACAGTTTTTTTGTGTTTAACACGGAGTTGCGCTGGCCGGTATTCCGTTACCTGATGAACAGGCCGATCCGTTCCGATTTCATCAATAATTTCCAGCTTGTTGCATTTGGCGACGTGGGCTCTGCATGGACAGGGGCGTCTCCATGGTCGGCAGACAACCAGCTTTTCACGCAGTATATTTTCCGCAACCCGCTTTTTATCAAGGTTGAAATGCAAAAAGATCCAATCGTTGAAGGCTTTGGTTTCGGGGCCCGCACCCGGCTGTTTGGTTATTTTCTGCGCGGCGACCTGGCCTGGGGGGTTGAAGACGGCCGGATCCGCAAACCCATTTTCTATTTTTCACTCAGTCTCGATTTTTAACCATGGCCCAACCGGAACAAAGCATCATCGATTTTATCGGCGAACACCATATTTTAACGATTGCCGTCGCCCGGGACAACGTACCCTATTGTGCCACATGCTACTATGCATATCTGAAGACTGAAAACCGCTTTTTTTTCACTTCTGATCACGAAACCCGCCATATTCGCGATGTTATGGCAGGCCCTAACTACCGGGTTGCCGGAACCATCCAGCTCGAAACCAAAATTGTCGCAAAAATCAGGGGAATTCAATTTACCGGTATGATTAAATGCCTGGAAGGGAGTGAATTAAAAGCCGCGCGGGCAGTCTACCTGAAAAGATTCCCGATTGCCCGGCTGATGCCCGATTTGCACCTCTGGTCACTAACCCCTGATTTCATGAAAATGACGGATAACCGCCTTGGCTTTGGGAAAAAGCTTGTCTGGATTGCGGAAGAATCGTAAAAAGCCAGGCTGAATGCGGCTTTGGTGAATTATTAATATATATGTTTTTTTGGTTCAGGCATTTACCTGTTTTACCCCCCTCCTGTGTTAATAACTATATTGATCTGAAACAATCGAACGTTGTATCTTGCCTCATCAAATTTCCTCCCGACTACTTATTGGAACGTTCGAAAGAACAATCGGTTATAAAAACAGAACATAGCAGTTAATCCTGTTCATGCATGGAAAAAAACACATTGGCAATCACGGAAACGGATCACAAAACAGACTTTTACGAAGAAGTGCTGGCAAAAAGAATCCGTCCGAAAATCACGATCGAAGAATTGGAAATGAAAGAAATCAAATCAGAGGCGGTTGCGCGCAAAATTTACTCGTTTGAGGAGGTTATCGAAAAATCTACGGAATATTTCAATGGCGACAGCCTGGCTGCCAGTGTTTGGGCAAACAAATATGCGCTGAAAAATTCCGAAGGGCATTTATTTGAACTGACACCGGACGATATGCACCGGAGGATTGCGCGTGAAATTGCCCGCGTTGAAAAGAAATACCCAAATCCCATGAAGGAGGATGAACTCTTCGAACTCATGCGGAATTTCAAATATATTGTTCCCCAGGGAAGTCCGATGGCCGGCATTGGCAACGATTTTCAGATAGGATCCCTGTCGAACTGCTTCGTGATCGGCAACGAAGGAGCATCCGATTCCTATGGCGCCATCATGAAAACGGACGAAGAACAGGTGCAACTTATGAAAAGAAGGGGCGGCGTGGGCCACGACCTGTCGCACATACGTCCCAAATACAGCGAGGTAAAAAACAGCGCCCTCACATCCACCGGAATTGTTCCGTTTATGGAACGGTATTCCAATTCAACCAGGGAAGTGGCCCAGGAAGGCCGCCGCGGCGCTTTGATGTTAAGCATTTCAGTAGCTCATCCCGACGCCGAACATTTCATCGATGCAAAACTTGATGCCGGAAAAGTTACCGGGGCAAACATCTCCGTTAAGATTACCGATGAATTTATGCAGGCAGTGCTGGAGAACACGGAATATGTGCAGCGGTTTCCCGTGGATTCAAAGAACCCGACGGTTACCAGGCCCATGCAGGCGATCGAATTGTGGAAAAAAATCGTGCACAATGCATGGAAGTCCGCCGAACCCGGTATTCTCTTCTGGGATACCATCATTCGCGAATCCATCCCCGATTGCTATGCCGACCTGGGTTTCCGTACGGTTTCGACCAACCCGTGCGGTGAAATTCCCCTGTGTACCTACGACAGCTGCCGGCTGCTGGCCATCAACCTGTACAATTACGTTGATAAACCCTTTACCCCCGAGGCAAGTTTTGACTCCGGCCTGTTCATCTCCCATGTGCACAAAGCACAGCGGATCATGGACGATATCATCGACCTGGAACTCGAAAAGATCGACCGCATCCTGGCCAAAATTGACAACGATCCCGAAGGCGAAGACATTAAGACAAGGGAACGGAACATGTGGCTGAACATCAAGAAAAAGGCGATCCAGGGACGCAGAACCGGTTTTGGCATCACCGCCGAAGGCGATATGCTTGCCGCCCTCGGAACACGCTACGGATCGGACGATGCTACGGATTTTTCGGTGGAGGTTCATAAGATCCTGGCTATTGAAGCCTACCGTTCGTCGGTAACCATGGCCAAAGAGCGCGGCCCGTTCCCGATTTATGATACGGAACGTGAAAAAAACAACCCGTTTATCCTGCGGATGAAAGATGCCGCCCCCGATGTTTACGCAGACATGGCGACCTATGGCAGGCGCAATGTTGCCATGCTCACCATCGCTCCCACAGGCTCTGTAAGCATCCTTACGCAAACTACATCAGGGCTCGAACCGGTATTCGCGGTGAATTACACACGCCGCCGCAAGGTAAATCCGAACGATAAAAATGTAACGATCACCTTTAAAGACAAAGAAGGCGATAACTGGGAAGAATACAATATTTTTCACCACAATTTTGTGACCTGGCTGACTGTAAACGGGTACAATGTTGACGAGGTTTCGCACATGCCTGAATCTGAACTCAGGGACATTATCAAAAAATCTCCCTTCTACAAGGCAACCGCCAACGATGTGGACTGGGTGGCAAAGGTGAAAATGCAGGGAGCCGTGCAGAAATGGGTCGATCATTCCATCAGTGTTACCGTAAATGTGCCCAATGATGTGAAGGAGGAGATGATCAGCACCATTTACGAGACCGCCTGGAAAGTGGGCTGCAAAGGCATGACGGTTTATCGCGACGGTTCGCGTACCGGGGTCCTGGTAAATACGGAAGAAAAGGAAAAGAAAAAAGCGGTCATAGAAGATGAATTCCACGAAACAAAAGCGCCACACCGGCCCGACCGGCTGGAAGCCGACATCATCCGTTTCCAGAACGATCATGATAAATGGGTCGCCGTCGTAGGTATTTTAAACGGCCGGCCGTATGAGATCTTTACCGGGCTGGCAGAAGACTTCTGGGTTCCGGCCTGGGTACAGAAAGGCTGGATCATCAAATCAAAGCATGACGGCGTCGGATCACGGTACGACTTCCAGTTTGAAGACCGCCAGGGGTATAAAATCACCATCGAGGCCTTGTCACGTTCCTTCAACAAGGAGTACTGGAACTACGCCAAACTGATCTCGGGAATCCTCAGGCACGGCATGCCGCTCGTGTTCGTTGTCAACATCATTTCCAAACTTCACTTTGAAGTGGATTCCATCAACACCTGGAAAAACGGCGTGGAACGTGCCCTGAAAAAATTCATTCCCGACGGCACCAAAGCGGCGGAACATGCCTGCACGAAATGTTCCGATCCCAACGGCCTTGTTTACCAGGAAGGTTGCCTTGTGTGTAAAAGCTGCGGCTATTCGAAGTGCGGGTAACAGCTAGAATTTTTTCTTGTGGTAATCGAAGGTCGTGTTGTCGCGCAGGAATTTGATTTTCCTGGCGATTAAAATGAAGGCTTCCATCTGGTTTTGATGAAACCAGCCGATGGCCGGCGGTTTCCCTCCACATGCATCTGCAAATACCACCAGGAAAGGGTGCTTGTTGGCTATCAGCCATTCATACGCCTTAGGATTCTCGTCAATTGCGGCATCCAGTGCCGACAGATGATAGAACTTATTGTCAAACAGCCATTCGGTTGCCTCTTCACTGCCCCTGATGGCGTGGGCCAGCGCAGCGACCTCCGGGTAACCGTTCGTCATCAGCCAGCCTGATATCTGCTCATTGCCGTTGATTACTTCACCGAAGGCAAGCCAGATTTTCGCAGGATAATAGAATTTTTCCACGGCAGATCTTTATTGGTATACCTGTACGATCAATCCTGCCTGGCGGACTTTTTCCGCAATCCGCTCCAGTTCCTCAGTCCCGATCTTTTCAAGGTTATGCAAGGGAGTCGCACGGGCAACCGGGTACATCATGACCAGTTTGGGTTTGATTTCCACCAGGTGCCCGATCCAGGCCTCGGTTTCTGACGGAGTCGTATTGTCCACCGCATGCCCTTTGAAGTTCCCCCTCAGGAACATGCTCTGGATAACCAGGTTCCCATGAAATTTTTTCAGATTTCCGACCAACTCTGAAAATTGAACGGGCTGTACCGGGTTGTTGATGAGGTTGAAAATCGTTTCGGAACCTGCATCCAGCTTCAGTATGTTCTGATCGAGCTTTTGCAGCGCATCGAAAATGGCGGGGATACTGATCATGCTGGAATTCGACAACACGGTCACCTGTGCGCCCGGGGCGTGCAGATTACGGAGGTTCAGCGTGTCGTCAACGATGCCGGCGAAATCCGGGTGCAGGGTTGGCTCTCCGTTTCCGGCAAAAGTGATGGCGTCCGGCAGATAATCTTCCGAACCGAGTTCCAGGAGACGTTGTTCGAGGAAGGCGGCAACCTCATCCCGGGAAGGAAATTCAGGATGTTCGGCAAGATTGGGCGATGTCCAGCCGCACTCGCAGTAAATGCAATTGAACGAACAATATTTCGCGTGGACAGGGAGCAGGTTTATCCCCAGAGATAATCCGAGCCGCCGGCTGCGAACCGGGCCGAAAATTACATCGTTGAAAAGGAATCCGGACATTCTGAATGATTGAAATGCAAAATTCAGCTTTTTTGATGGTTTAACCTAACGACTGCTTCCCCGGCAATGCGACCTATTTCACCGGATCCGGCTCTTCATCACCGGCATCATCCCTGGCATTTTTGATCCGGTCGAGCATCTCTTCAGGCAGTTCATCGGCATAGTCCGAATCGTTCAATTCGTTCGAATCCTTGCCACGGCCATATTTGATCTTCGGGTTATCCGTTGTTCCTCTGATCATCATCGGGATACCGATAATCCCCAGCGGACCAAGCCCGAGCCTGATCTTCAGGTTCAGTTTGTTGTCAAAGGCAGTGGTTCCTGAAATTCTGACGCGGATTCCCTTCACCTTGAATTTGAATTGCTCCAGGGTGACCGTGTTGTTTTTAATGGTGGATTTTATATCGACCTTCGACAGGTCGGGATTGCTGATTCCCTCCTTCTGCGTTCCTTTGCCGATATCATTAAAGAGTTTCAGCCCATGTACTTTCACCTTTTTTATGGAGAAAACGCCTCCCCCCTCGAGCGACGGCATTACCGGGAACATACTGGCATTGAGCATCCCTTTTACACTGTAGTCCAGCGAAACAATCCCTTCGGCCTTTCCTGCGGAAGAAGCCATTTCGCGGATCATGGCAATTTCATTGTAGGCACGCCTGATGTCAAAGTCATCTGCTTTGACATGGAAATCAAAGAATCCCTTTGTCGCTGTTACACTCCCGTAAGTGGCATCCATCGTCACTTTGCAGCCGGCCAGGTTCAGCGAAGCATCTTTCAGCACCAGGATTCCTTCTTTAAGATCTACCTCTCCCGCCAGGTCATTGATTTCAAGGCCTTTGAACGATGTTTTTTTCACGGCAGCCTTGAAACTGATATCCAGGTCGTGCGGAATGATGACAACACCCGACTGGGTTTGTCTGGCCGAAGATCCGGCAGCTTCCGGCGAGGCAAATGCCATAAATTCATCCACGTTGACCTGGTTGGAAATCAATTGGAAATCTCCCCGGAGGGTTTTGCCCTGTGATAAAAAATAGCTGATGGTGTTTTTCATCGCTCCCTTCAGCCGGAAATCGGAGGAACCATAGGTTGCCAGGAAATTTTCAAACCGGATCTTATCCTGGTCAAACCTGAAATCTCCTGTTTTAATGATGAACGGCCGCGGGAAACTCCCGGCGGCCATCGCAATGTCGCGCAGTTCCAGGGTTCCACTGTTCTTAAGTCTTTCAATCTTTCCCGACAACGCATCACTCTGTTTGCCTTTCAGCGAAAAATCCGTTTCAATTTGGCCGTCAAGATCCAATCCTTCCCGTGAAAACACCCGGTAAACCTTGCCCAGGTCGATCACGCCCTTCGATTGCACATCATAGCGCATATCCTCGAAATTTTCAAGGGAGGCAGCGATCCTAAACGGCTTTCCCTCGAACTCGAATGACAATGGCGTTAACCTGACAGAAAGGTCCTTCAGGGTGCCGGTGTGGTTTGTGACTTCTGCAACCATCACGATTTTTTCCAACGGGTGGGGATAATGTTTCGTCAGGACCGAGCCATCTTTCAGGCTGATGGCCGCCGTCGTGACCGGGAACATCTTTTTTCCGGGAGCATAATTTCCGTTTACTTTCACATCCAGGGAAAGGATCCCGGCAAGCGCTATGCTGTCGAGGGGAACCACCTGTTTCAACTCGGCGAGGTTAATACTGCCGGCAAGACTGGCATCAACGGAACCGTCCTTCAGGCTGTTCATCCTGAAAAAACCGCTGATTTGATTTTTAAGAAAATCGGCGTTCAGGTTTTCCAGCCTGACATTGATGTTTTGATAGTTATTGTCCGGACATGAGGCATTCAGCGAAAAGCTGACATTGTTGAGCGACTGGGGCAGGTTTGCATATTTCAGGTAACCGCCGCCAAACTTTGTCATCAGGTCGAATCTGGGGATGCTCAGAATAACCGTATCCGTTTGGTTGCGGATACCTTTTGTGACGGGGCCTTTGATCCAGGCTCCTTCCGCAGTGAGATTCAGCTCGCAGATTCCTTTCACCACGGCAGCTTTCATGTCAAACGCTTTTGCCCATTTTGCCAGGTCGACACTGGCGTTGACCCTGGCAAAAAGCCACAGTGTTTCTGATTGCCTGATTTTGAACCGGGCACTGAGAAACTCCTTCTCCATCACCGATAAAAAGTTCAGGTTCACCTGGTAGCCATTCTTCTCAAAGTTGAACCTGCCGCTGAATTGCAAAGGAATGTCCTTGATCTTCAGGTCGCTTTTTTCAAAACTCACAGACAGGTCCCTGCTGTTGACCTTTGTTGTAAGTTTCGCCGTCACCGGTTTTGCATCGATGTATTTCCGGTGATTGTAGATGACATCAAGCGCATCAATTTTCACATTGGATGTCAGGTTAAAGAAATCGCCGGTGACACTGCTCGTGCCGGCATAGTTGAGTCCGTTTGCCGCGACCCTTACCGGAATGGCCGGGTCGGCGTAAACCACCTGGCAGTTCCTGAAAATGATGTGCTCGATGCTGAGTTCCGCACCGCCGGGGGGACTTGTGTCACGGGCGGCAGCCGTTGTGTCCGTCGGTTGATAAACATTGAAATTGGCGAACCCTTTTTCATTATACAGGATGTTAACCTTTGCCTTTTCAAAATAGATCCGGGTGATGCGGATGGTTTTACCAAAGAGGCTTTTCACATCCACTCCAAAAGCGATTTCGCCGGCGCTGATAAGCGTATCCTGAGTGAATGGCGGCGCCGATTTCAGGGAGAAATCCGTGAGCGTAAGGCTGAGAGTCGGAAAATGACTGAAAAAAGAGAGGTTCATGTCCGTGAAGTTCATCTCGCTTTTCAGTGACCTGTTAGCAAGTTTCTTCACTTCCTGGCTGATCCTGTTCCGGAACAGTAACGGGCCGAGAATAAGGACCAGCAGTATTGAAACGAGAATAACTCCCGATATTTTGAGGACTTTTTTCATGAGGCCGGGTCAGGAATAAGAAATGTAATGATACAAAATTCAAACGATTTGCCATTTTCCGAGGGGACATTCCCCACCTAAAGAAGGGGAGAAAGGATGGCGTAAAACTAAAAGCGGCGTTCAACCAGTTCTTTCAGCTTTTTAAATGCATTTGACCCGGTATTCCAGAAGTTTTTTTTCCGCATCAGGTCGAGGTAATCGGCAGCCTGGTCAAGTGCCTTAAACCCGTTTAATGTTTCCACGGTCTCATTGTATTCGCGCAGGTTGCCGTCGAAAAGTTCATTGATAAACATGAACTTTTCATTGATGGTGATGGCTGCTTTGAGGTTTTCGATGCGTTCCGATGGAATCTTCGGGCCCAGGCTCTTTTCGCGTGCTTCTTTCAGCCGGATGCTGTAGGTGGGTTCGTCGGAGGCAAACAGGTCGATTTCCTGCGGCCTGGAGGATTTTTTTGCCGGTGAGGGTTGATCCTGCTTCACAGAAGGAGGAGGACCGGCAGGCTTGAACTGCACCGGTGTATTCTGAAACGTCACGGGTTCGGGTATTTTCGGAACATCGGGCCTGGCAGCGACAACTTCCGGTTCTTTGACTTTGACCGCTTCTTTCTTTGTTCCGGGATATAACGCGGGATCGTTCAGCCGCTGCAGGATGTGCATGTTTTCATAAAACTTTCTCACATTCTCCATCAGGATATCAAATTCGATCTGCGGAATTTTTTCCCTGTGCGCATGGATTGCCTCATGCTGCTCGTTGATGGCTTCAAGAAGCCATTTCCCCTCGTCTTTAATGATCTCTTTGTTCATGATTTTAATTTCTCCTGTTGCTGGAAATTCTTACTTTTGTAACAAATCCAGCTATAAAATTACAAATTATTAACCCTCCGGATGCAGATCGAAAAAAATAATCAGGTAAACCGGCTCGGATGGATTGAAGTGATCTGCGGTTCAATGTTTTCGGGGAAGACAGAGGAACTCATCCGGCGGCTGAAGCGGGCAAAGATCGCCCGTCAGAAGGTCGAGATTTTCAAACCTGAAGTCGACAAGCGGTACGATGAAACCAACGTGGTTTCACATGATGAAAACGCCATCCTATCGACCCCGGTTGAATCTGCTTCTCAAATTCTGCTGTTCGCCAACGATGTCGATGTGGTTGGCATTGATGAAGCCCAGTTCTTCGACAGCGAATTGCCCTCGGTATGCAATCAGCTTGCCAACAGTGGAATACGCGTGATCGTTGCCGGCCTCGACATGGACTACCTCGGAAAACCTTTTGGCCCCATGCCCGACCTCATCTCGATTGCCGAAGATGTTACCAAAGTTCACGCCGTATGCATGAATTGCGGAGACCTTGCGCAATATACCCACCGGATGGTGAAAGACGATCACCTTGTCATGCTTGGGGAGATGGATTCCTACGAACCACTCTGCCGGAGATGTTATCTTGAAAAAACCAGGCAGGTGCTATGCGGCCCTTGAAATCCGATGAATATGAAAAATTTAATCCTCCTTTTTACTGCGGTTTTTGTAGCACCGATGATCTCTGTCGCCCAGTTCACTTTTGTGGCTGTTTCCGATCTGCACATCTCCGACACGGTGGCCTCCAACAGTGATTTCAACGCCCAATATTTTCGTTGTGCAATGAAAGAATTTGACACCATTCACCCAAAGCCTGCATTTGTCGCAGCAAGCGGTGATATTTCCGACATCGGTAACGAGGCGCCCGAAGGCATGTATTCCGTACTAACTCAATATTTTTTCCCGCCAAACCTGATCAACCCGGGGATCGGCGCCTATTTTATTGATTCCGCTCAAACTATCCCGATTTATTTCACTCCCGGAAATCACGAATACTGGACAGGATTCAAACCAAACGGAGAGCCAATATCAATTGGAAATCTTCCATATTACACAAATTACCTCACAGCGGATACGGATTATGTCATAACAACCGGTATTGCAGCCATTATCTTTCTCCGTTCGGGCCACGACAGCCCCTATCCACCTCCGCCCACTCCTCCCAATCCTCAGAATATCGAAGGAACCGGGCTCTCCGATGCTCAAATCAGCTGGCTGAGAAACAAATTGACAATGACCGGCAACAAAAGAAAAATCATTGTTTTCCATCATCCGGCAGTGAATGCCCGCGGAACGAACTCAGATGGAACCCCATATGCCGGTGAAATCTCAGATACAGCTGACAATTCTTTTCTGAACAACAGGACAGCATTCCTGAATATCTGCGATTCAAACCATGTGGATGTGGTGCTTAACGGCCATGAACATCAGAATGTCGTTGCAAACAGGAAGGGCGACACGATCAGTGAAAACTGGTCCGGCGGCACACGATATGTCCAGACTGCTGCTGCGTTTAACCGTTCTTACCGCATTATAACCGTTGATCCTGCATTTGTAACGGTAAGTCGTCCGCTGAGAAGTTGCAACACGATTTTTGCGGTAAATGAGCTTAGAAATTCAACAGACGTTTTTGTATATCCAAATCCCGCCACGGATCGGGTAACCATTGCATGCAATCAAAATGCCACGATTGAAATATTATCCGTTGATGGGCAGGTTGTCACTTCCGGTCAGATCATGGGTAAAAATATAACCATTGATCTGAAGAATTTTCCAAAGGGGATCTACCTGGTGAAAGCAAAAAATGCCTGCGGGATCATGGTAAGGAAATTCATTAAACAATAATTCGTATTTTTGCCCCTCCAAAATCCTAAAACTATGAAAAAAATCATTTTCGCCATCCTGGCAATTGCTTTTGTGTTCAATCTTTCATTAATGTCTCAAACTAAAACCGATAAAAAAGTGGTAAAATTTGTAATTCACACAGACCTGGGCGACATGAAGGGCATTCTCTACAACGAGACCCCGCAACATCGCGATAATTTTGTAAAGCTTGTAAAATCCGGATTTTATGATGGTACGATGTTTCACCGTGTCATCCTGGGATTTATGATCCAGGGCGGTGACCCGAACTCCAAGACCGCCACCCCTGGTCAGCAGCTGGGCATGGGTACGAATGGCTCTACTGTTCCTGCCGAATTCAATACAAAATTCACCCATAAAAGAGGAGCCCTGGCAGCAGCAAGGACCGGCGGTCCGTCAAATCCGCTGAAAGCTTCATCCGATTGCCAGTTTTACATCGTAGAACCTGAAAAAGGCGCTCATTTTCTTGATAATGATTATACCATTTTCGGGGAAGTTACCGAAGGTTTCGATGTGATCACAAAAATTGCATCCGTTCAGAAAGACGGTTCCGACCGCCCTGTAAAGGATATAAAGATGACCATCAGGATTGTCGAGTAAGCCCCGTCGAAAATGGACCGTGACGCGCAACGCGTGACGTGAAACAAATAATTATGAAACAGCGGATTGATAAGCTAATTGCCGAAATTGATTCAATGAAAGCTGCCAGCCGGGAAGAGGTTGAGCAGCTCCGTTTGAAATACCTCAGCAAAAAAGGTCTTGTTACCGTTTTGTTCGATGATTTCAAAACTGTTCCGTCGGACATGAAGCGCGAGGTCGGGCAACTGCTGAACGATCTGAAGAACCAGGCCAACCGGAAAATCGAAGAGTTGAAATCAGGGTTTGGTGCAGATGAAGCTTCAACGGTTTCGGACCTCGATCTCACGAGGCCGGCCGGCAACACCCGGCCCGGAACCCGGCATCCGCTTTCAATTGTACGGAACCAGATCATCGAAATTTTTGGACGGATCGGTTTTACAGTGGCCGATGGTCCTGAAATCGAGGACGACTGGCACAATTTTTCGGCACTCAATTTCACGGCAGACCATCCGGCGCGGGACATGCAGGACACGTTCTTCATTTCGACCAACCCCGACATCCTGCTGCGCACGCATACTTCCTCGGTTCAGATCCGGACCATGGAAACAACAAAACCACCCATCCGCATGATCTTTCCCGGGCGGGTTTTCAGGAATGAGGCTATTTCGGCCCGTGCCCATTGCATTTTTCACCAGGTTGAAGGGCTTTACATCGACAAACACGTTTCCTTTGCCGACCTGAAGCAGACCCTGATGTATTTTGCCAAAGAGATGTTCGGGGAAAATACTAAAATCCGCCTGCGCCCCTCCTATTTCCCGTTCACGGAACCTTCCGGTGAAATGGATGTGAGCTGCAACATTTGCGGCGGTGTTGGATGCAATATCTGCAAGTACTCGGGCTGGGTCGAAATCCTGGGCTGCGGGATGGTTGATCCTGCCGCCCTTGAAAATTGCGGCATCGACAGCCAAACCTATACCGGCTTTGCCTTCGGAATGGGCATCGAACGCATCACCATGCTGAAATACCAGATCAAAGACCTGCGGTTGTTTTTCGAAAATGATGTGCGGTTTTTGCAACAATTTTCCGGCGCAATATAACCGTCAAAATTTGTTCCGCCGGAACAATTTCACCAGCAGCCAGAACCCGAACAAACCTGCAATGCAGAAAACGATGGCGCCAATCCAGCGTGTCTGTTCCCATTGGGAGATGATGGATGCCCCAATGATGAGCGCTGCTAAAACGATGGCAATGGAAACTCGCGTGCTGAACACGTCGAGGTGTTCTGTAAGAGGTTCCAGCCCCCTTACCTCTATCTGCGTTTTAAACCGCCCCTCCTTGATTTTGTAAATGATCTCATTCAGGTCGGCGGGGAGTTCCTTTATCAGTTTGTAATACTCCTTCAGCGAATCAAAAACCTCTTTCGCAATCTGTTGAGGACTATATTGCTGTGCGATGAGGTGGATGGCATACGGCTGCATTTCCTTTGCAAAATCGATTCCAGGGTAAAGCACCACTGCAACCCGTTCGATGGCCATCAGGGCTTTAACGAGCAGGTAAATGCCGGCCGGGATCCTCAGTCCGTAGTGAACCAGGATATCCACGGATTCATTCATCACCTTGCCAAAATCCATCTCTTCGATGCTGAGATACTTGTAATGGGCAAGCATGTCGCCAATCTGGAATTCCAGGTCCCTGAACCGTGAAAAATTACGCTTGCCCGATACCAGCAACAATGCTTCAGCCATTGCATGCGGATCGCGTTCCAGGTACCCCAGCACATATTTTCCCAGGAACTGCAGGTGCTCCGGCCTAAGGGAGCCCATCATGCCAAAGTCGATAAACGAGATGACCCCTCCCTCCATCACGAAGATGTTCCCGGGATGCGGGTCCCCGTGGAAAAAACCGTGGACAAAAATCTGGTCGAAAACAAGCCTCATCGCCTTGCGGGAAAGCTCTTTAAGGTCGTGGCCCGATCCAAGCAGGGTTTCAAGGTTGCTTACTTTGGTCCCCCTTATATACTCCTCGACCAGTATCCGGCGGGTGGTATACTGGGCATAAACCCTGGGCACCCTGATGTCGGGATCATCTTTGAAACAATAGCTGAACCTGATGATATTTGCCGCTTCATGGTGAAAATCAAGTTCCTTTTTAATCGTTTTACCGAATTCCTTCACCACACCAGTCAGGTTGATGGCTTCCATTTCGGGATTGTGCCGCTGCATCCGGCCTGCAAAGAAATTCATCAGGTGCAGATCAAGCTCAATCTTCTTATCGATTCCGGGGCGCTGAATTTTAATGCACACCTCGTCTCCGTTAAGCAGCACGGCATGGTAAGTTTGTGCCATGGAAGCTGAAGCCAGCCTGCCGTTGTCAAATTCGCGAAAGATTTCTCCCACAGGACGGCCAAGTTCCTTCTCGATTTCCCGCATCGCCAGATCATCCGGCATGGGCTGTGCTTCGTCCTGGAGTTTCTTTAACTGTTCTCTTAAATCTTCGGGCACGATATCTGGGCGGTCGGCCAGGATCTGGCCAAACTTGATAAAGGTGGGGCCCAATTCCTCCACGGCCATGCGAATCCGCTCCCACTGGTTATACCGTCCAATGCGGGCCAGCCGCTTTTTAGATACGAGCAACTTCCCTAAACCGGAACTGGTTACCCATTCGCTGAGTCCGTATTTGACAATAATGCCGATGATCTCGCGGGCACGTCCAAGTTCATGGACTGCCAGTCCAATCCTTGTAATTTTCACCTTGGCGAAATTATTTCCGGGTTATTTTTTTGCTTTGGCACTTGCGGTCTTAACAACTTTCGGTGCCGGTTTGGCTTTGGCAGGGGCCTTTTTCACCGGTTCCAGCTTCTTGATCCGGTCTTCCAGCTTCTTCAGATCTTCCTTTGTAGGAACGTTCATCTTTTTCAGCGCTGTTTTTATAAGGTCCTGCAAATCATTCTCCACTGTCTTTTTCGCTTCCTCCGATTTCTGTACAAGGTGATCATACAGCTTTAAAGCCTCTTCCTTGGTGAGTTTGTTCTCTTTGGCCAGATCTTTTGCCGCCTGGGCAAGCTTTTCAGCATTCATAAATGCGATATCCAGGCCTTTGTCAATTGTTTTCTTTAAATCTTCAAACATGGAAGTACCTCCTATTTTCTAACGGGTGAGTATTTAATTTTTGCCATCTTCATAATATTCATGAGATGCAGTTCTATATCAGTAAGAATTATATCAGCATGCCTGATGGTTTCAAAGCGTACTTCAAATGCTGTCAAAACAGTTTGTATCTCTTTGATTTTTGCAAGAAGGCGTTCTTTTTGCACTTTTTTGAGGGGCCCCTCGACCAGCAGCAGGAAATCAGTTTGCTTCAGATCCGGCATGAGAATGGCTTCCTGGCTGCGGTTACCAAGCAGATAGTATGAATTGAAGTTGTCTTCATCGCGGCAATAATAAAAAGAAAAATCCCTGAAGTCGTCCATTTTGACCAATGAGAATTCAAGGTTTTGATTCAGATGGTATGAAAGACGGAAATCCTTGAGATGACACGAGATGCCAAACAGGGTAAAAAGTACGGGTTCCGACCTGGATTCAAGGAATACTTTTTTGGCCATGCAAAGGCGGTTTGGGAATCCTATCAAAGATAATACATCTCAGGTCAAAGGTCAATGGTTTCGCCATTTATTTTTTGCCATGCTTTTTCAGCGCTATTCTGTTCAGCGCCTTTTATCGAATAATCCTGGCCCCGTGCCACCGGCTCCCCATCGACCAGCACTTCCACGACATACTGTTTTTTATACCCTGAGCCAACCTCCTGGAGGACCTGGAACTGCAGTTGTTTCTTTTCCCGCTGGCTCCATTCGATGATCTTGCTTTTAAAGTTGACCTCCTGGTTCACCAGTTCATCCATGTCGAAATACCTGCTGATGATCCTGTCGAGTATGGTTTTTCGGGTAAAATCGTATCCTTTGTCAAGATACATGGCACCAATAAGTGCTTCGAACGCATCGCCCTTGAATGACCGGGAAGTTCCCGAAGAAGCACCGTCGAGTTGAATAAACTGATCGATCCCCATCTTCTGGGAAAGTTTGTTCAGCATGGCGCGGCTGACGATTTTCGACCGCATTTCGGTCAGAAAACCTTCATCGCGGGTGGGGAATGTTTTGAACAGGTAATCGGCGGCAACGGCATCGAGAATGGCATCACCCAGGAATTCGAGGCGTTCATTGTTAATCCGGATTCCGCTCAGGGTTTCCTGGGTTGCCGACTTATGAAGAAAAGCCAGGTGATATAAATAAATATTCCCGGGCTTGTACCCGAGAATACTTTTAATGGCTTGTTTAAGCTGTTTATCCGACGAAAATTCTATGCCGACCGGTTTAGAAGGTCTGAACCTCAAAGTGCACTATACCTTATATTTGGTGAAGATAACGGTGGCATTGTGGCCGCCAAAACCGAAGGTGTTGCTCAATGCATAATTCACCACCCGTTTCTGCGCTTTGTGGAATGTAAAGTTCAACGGGGCAATTTCAGGATCATCTGTGAAATGGTTGATGGTTGGCGGAATGATGTCATTCTTTACCGCAAGCAATGTTGCAATGGATTCAACGGCACCGGCAGCACCAAGCAGATGGCCGGTCATTGATTTTGTCGAGTTGACATTTACCTTGTAGGCATGTTCTCCGAAAAGACCTATGATGGCCCTGGGTTCCGCAATGTCGCCCGCAGGAGTGGAAGTGCCGTGCGTGTTGATGTGGTCAATATCCTCCTTCTGGATCCCTGCATCGGCCAGAGCCGTACTCATGGAAAGGATTGCGCCAAGTCCGTCGGGATGCGGAGCCGTAATATGATAGGCATCTGCAGACAAGCCGCCTCCGACAATTTCTCCGTAAATGTTTGCCCCCCGTTTCAATGCATGGCCCAGTTCTTCGAAAATCAGGGCTCCTGCTCCTTCCCCCATCACAAATCCGTCGCGGTCCTTGTCAAAAGGACGGGAAGCTGTTTCCGGGGAATCGTTGCGGGTTGAAAGTGCATGCATGCCGTTAAACCCGCCGATGCCAACCATGGTAATGGCTGCCTCTGATCCGCCGGCGACAAAAACATCGGCTTTTCCGAGCCGGATGTAGTTGAAAGCGTCCACGAGGGCATTTGCCGATGAAGCGCAGGCCGAGACGGTTGCAAAATTTGGTCCGTGAAACCCGTATTTCATCGAAATATGACCGGCCGTAATATCGGAGATCATCTTGGGAATAAAAAACGGGTTGAAACGTGGTGTTCCATCCCCCAGTGCGAAGGCGGTAACCTCGACTGCGAAGGTTTCAAGTCCGCCGATGCCGGAAGCCCAGATTACGCCAACTCTGTCGAGATCCAGGGTGGTCATGTCAAAACCGGCATCCTTGATAGCCTGGTCGGCACAAACAATCCCGTATTGAGAACATCGGTCAAATTTCCTCACCTCTTTACGGTCAAAGAAATTATCCGCGTTGAAGTCCTTCAATTCGCAGGCAAACTTGGTTTTGAATTTGGAAACATCGAAACGGGTGATCGGTCCAGCGCCACATACCCCTCCAATCAGGTTATTCCAGTATTCTGTAACGGAACTTCCAATCGGTGTAAGTGCCCCAAGACCAGTTATTACAACTCGCCTTAATTCCACGATTTACAATTTTTGGTTCATTGGTTAATGGATAACCCCGCTGAGTGCGGGGTTAAGTTTCAATCAAATTGTTTCTGGGGAAACATCCAAAGCAGGATTTGCCAAAGAGATTCCCAATTTATTTGGTATTATTCTCGATGTAGGCGATGGCTTCTCCAACTGTGCTGATTTTTTCAGCCTGATCATCCGGAATGGCAATATCGAATTCTTTTTCGAATTCCATGATCAATTCCACCGTGTCAAGGGAATCAGCTCCAAGGTCATTGGTGAAGCTAGCTTCAATGGTAACTTCACTTTCATCAACACCAAGCTTATCTACGATGATAGCTTTTACTTTTGCTGCAATGTCGGACATGTTAAATTTTTTTTGGTTAAAACGATTGCAAAGAAAAGAATATTCTTCCATCCCTCCAACATAATTTAAGAATTTTTAACAGTTAAAAAAACCACAGTGCTGATATTGCGACACTTAAAAAATTTAGATAGGTTTTGTGTTAATGATCCAGATATCTTTTTCATTTTCAATCAGCACATTAACCATTCGACAGGTTAGGTTTTCGGTGTTGTCCGCACGGTTTTGTACATTTGCAGGACACCAACAATGCAGGCATGCCGCGATTAGCTCTTTTTGCATCAGGAAATGGCTCAAATGCCCAGCGTATCACGGAATATTTTGCCGGGCACGCCACCATCACCGTCAATCTGATTTTATGCAACAACCCCGGCGCCTACGTGCTCCAGCGGGCAATGAACCTCAAGGTTCCCTTAAAGGTCTTCAACCGATCCATTTTCTATGAAACCGCTGAAATTCCCGCGCTGCTGAAAGAAAACCGAATCGATTTCCTGATCCTCGCCGGCTTTCTATGGCTGATCCCGCAAAACATCCTGGATGCTTACCGCGGAAGGATCATCAACATTCATCCGGCCCTGCTGCCAAAGTACGGCGGAAAAGGAATGTACGGGATGAAAGTTCACAAAGCAGTCATCGCCGCCGGCGACCCGGAGTCGGGCATTACCGTGCATCATGTGGATGAGCATTACGACGAGGGCAGCATCATTTTCCAGGCCATGTGTACGGTAACAGACGATGACACCCCGGAAAGCCTTGCAGCGAAGGTGCATGAACTGGAATACCGCTATTTTCCGGAGATCATTGAAAAAATTGTGACCGGGTGAGGCGGGGTGCGGGATGCAGGATGCGGGTTACAGGATCCGGTTGCGCAACGCAATGGTTTCCTTTTCGAAACCAGGTTTTCCGAGGAGGGCAAACATGTTCTTTTTGTAGGCTTCGACGCCGGGCTGATCGAACGGGTTGACATCGAGCGCATATCCGCTGAGTGCACAGGCAAATTCAAAGAAATAGATCAGCTGGCCCAGGCAATGCTCATCGATGGCGGGAATCATCAGCCTGATGTTTGGAACATCCCCGTCAACATGGGCCAGCATGGTGCCAAGTTCTGCCTGGCGGTTAACCTCTGAGAGCCTCATGCCCGACAGAAAATTAAGGCCGTCGAGATTTTCGGGATCAGTTGGCACGGCCAGATGCTCTTCAGACTCACCAACCGAAATTACCGTTTCAAACAGGTTGCGCATCCCTTCCTGGATGTACTGGCCCATCGAATGCAGGTCGCTGGTAAAGGTGACACCGGCCGGAAAAATGCCTTTGAGTTCTTTCCCTTCACTTTCCCCGTACAACTGTTTCCACCATTCGATCAGGTACAGCAGGTTCGGCTCGAAGGACACCAGGATCTCGACCGATTTTCCTTTTCGCAGCAACAGGTTGCGCGCAGCAGCATAGAGCGCACAGGGATTCTGTTCGAAATCGGGCGACTTCAGCGCAATCTCCCGCATTTCTCCAGCTCCTACGAGCAGTTTCCGGATGTCAAAACCAGCCACGGCAACCGGCAGCAACCCGACCGGGGTAAGGACCGAATAACGGCCGCCCACATCGTCAGGGATCACATAACTTGCATAGCCTTCACTGTCGGCAAGGGTCTTCAATGCACCACGCGATTCATCGGTAATGGCAAAGATCCGTTTTCTCGCCTCTTCCCTGCCATATTTATTTTCGATATGCTGCCGGATGAGTCGGAATGCAACGGCAGGTTCTGTAGTGGTTCCCGATTTGGAAATCACGGCAACGGCGTATTCTTTTTTATCCAGCAATTCCAGTAACCGGGCATGATAATTTTCACTCAGGTTCTGGCCGGCAAACACGACATACGGGTAACCGGAGCCTGCAGCCAGGTCTTCAAAAGGATTGCCCAGGGCTTCAATCACAGCCCTTGATCCGAGATATGAGCCGCCGATCCCTATAACCACGAATATTTCGGCCATCTGCCTGATCTTTTCAGCATCTTCCATGATCCGGTCAACCAGGGCATCCCCGATGTTCACGGGAAGGTCGACCCAACCGAGGAAATCACTGCCCTTGCCCGACCGGCCAACCAGTTTCCGGTGGCAACCGGCTATTTCATGCTGCATGCCAGTCCATGCCTGTTCGTCAACGAAGGATTTAAGTTTGCTGATGTCTAATCTGAGTTTTGTCATGTGTTTGTTTTTTTTTGACCTCAAAAAAAAATGTGCTCACTTGCCGGGAACACATTTTAAATCAATAAACAATGTTGCTAACTGCCTGCGCTTGTCTGCTGAAACAATTGCTGGAAAATATTTTTTTGTTTGAACTTGCCCGGCAAAATTAACCCATTCAACGTACTGAATGTGTTAAGGAATATTAATATACGTTAAAAAATGTTAAAAGGATAAACGCCATTTTTCGATACCTTTGCATGAATGAACAGGCGGATCATCATTTTTACCATCATTGCAATGACCATTGCCCTTATCGGGCTCATGGGTATCCAGATATACTGGATCCAGAGTGCTTCATCCATTAAGGAGGCCAATTTCAGGCGCAGCGTCAATGAGTCGATGGTTAAAGTGGTTCAAAAGGTGGAGCGGATGGAACGAAACAAGGCATTGCGGATAAACCAGTATGAGAGCATGCTCAACTTCAACCGCCATTTACCATACGACAGCATTCTGACCATCAGCGAACTCGATTCAATTATCAACCTGCAACTGAACATCCGCGGGGTGGATACCCGGTATGAATTCTGCATTTATAAGCCGGAACGCCAGGAATTCCTGATGGAGCGGTCACCGAACTTTCGCAAGGAACTTATCGAGAAAGGCAATGCCTTCATCCTCTTCCAGGCCGATATTTATACCAGCCCCGAATACCTGCTTATCTATTTCCCCCGTGAAAAGCAGTTCCTGCTGACCGAACTCTGGGGCATGCTGCTGATTTCGATCATCCTGATCATCGTCATCGTGTACTCTTTCACCTATACCATTGCGACGATTTTCAGGCAGAAACGGCTTTCGGAAATGAAAAACGACTTCATCAACAACATGACGCATGAATTCAAAACGCCGATCTCGACCATTTCCCTTGCGTGCGAGGCACTAAGTGACAAGGATCTGCGGGGATCGGCCGAAATGCTCGACAGTTATCTTTCCATGATCCAGGAAGAGAATAAACGGCTGGCGGGGATGGCCGAAAAGATTCTGCAAACCGCGGTGATCGACAAAGGCCAGCTGAAAATGAACAGGGAGATCATCGATCTGCACGAAATCATCACGGATGTGATCAAGAACCTCAGGATCCAGGTTGAAATCAAGGACGGTGAGATCAGGCGCCGGTTCCGGGCAACCAGGTCACAGATCGAGGGCGACAGGGTGCATGTGACCAACCTGGTGTACAACCTGCTCGACAACGCCAATAAATATTCGCCAAAGAGGCCCCTGATAAGGATCATCACGGAGAATGCGGGCAACGGCATCCTCCTGACGATTGAAGACAATGGCATCGGCATCGGCAAGAATGAACAGAAGAAGATTTTCGACAAGCTTTACCGGGTGCCAACCGGGAACATCCATGAAGTGCGGGGATTCGGGCTGGGGCTTAGTTATGTGAAGGCCATCGTGGAAGAACACCGCGGAAAAATCAGTATTGAAAGCGAAGCGAACAAAGGCAGCAAATTCAAGGTGTTCCTTCCTTTTGTGTTCAAAGAATAATTTGTATCTTGCATGATCATTTGAAAAAGTGCGATGGAAAAACATCAAACCCGATTGCTGCTGGCCGAAGATGACCGTAACCTGGGAAACATCCTGAAAAACTACCTTGATGCGAAAGGTTATGCCACCACGCTGTGCGTCAACGGGCAGGAAGCAACGGACACCTTCTCCCGGAAAGAGTTCGACATCTGCATTCTCGACATCATGATGCCGGTGAAGGATGGCTTTACCGCCGCCGCGGAGATAAGGGCCTCCAACAAAAAAATTCCGATCCTTTTCCTCACCGCCAAGGCGCTCCAGGATGATAAACTGAAAGGTTTTGAGATCGGGGCCGACGATTACATCACCAAACCATTCAGCATGGAGGAATTGCTGATGCGGATGCAGGCAATCCTGCGCCGGACGGATGAAACCCTCAAGTCTGCCGGCGCCGACAATGTTTACACCATCGGCATTTACATCTTCGATTACAACCGTCAAACCCTCATCAGCAAGAGCAAGGAGCAGAAACTTACCTCGAAGGAGGCAGGCCTGCTCCGGTTGCTGTGCACCCATGCAAACGATGTGCTTGACAGGCACACAGCGCTGAAAGAAATATGGAATGACGACAGTTATTTCAACGCCCGCAGCATGGATGTTTACATCGTGAAGTTGCGCAAATACCTGAAGGATGATCCGCGGGTGGAATTGCTCAATGTTCATGGGGTCGGGTTCAAACTGGTGATGAACACATAATCCCGGGATTTACAGATGAGGCCTGCCACACAATTGTACATTGTCCCCACTCCGATTGGCAACCTGGAAGACATCACCCTGCGTGCCCTTCGGATTCTGAAGGAGGTCGACTTCATCCTGGCCGAAGACACGCGCACATCGGGAAACCTGCTGAAACATTATGGCATCGAGAAGAAACTGGTACCTCACCACCTGTTCAATGAACACAAAACCATTGAAAACATCCTTGACCGCCTGAAAGAAGGATCCGTTTGCGCACTGGTCAGCGATGCCGGCACCCCCGCGATCTCCGACCCCGGGTACCTGCTCGTGCGTTCGTGCATCCAGGAGGGAATTCGGGTGGAATGCCTGCCGGGGGCAACGGCGTTCGTTCCTGCGCTGGTAAATTCGGGCATCGCCTCCGACCATTTTGTCTTCGAAGGGTTCCTGCCCCATAAAAAAGGGCGGCATACGCGACTTACAGCCCTGGCCTCGGAAGAAAAAACCATGGTCTTTTATGAATCGCCACACCGCCTTGTCAAGGCCCTGGCGCAATTTACAGAGTATTTCGGAGAAGAACGGCATGCCTGTGTTTCCAGGGAACTGACCAAGATATACGAAGAAAATATCCGGGGTTCGCTGAAAGAACTCATTGCCTATTTTGACCAGAAAAAAGTAAAAGGGGAAATTGTTATCGTTGTAGCGGGAAAGGAATAAAGCAGCCGGGATCCGGCTCCCGGAAAGTGGAATCAGATGGCTTCCGTTCTGCTCAGAATTTCAAAACTTGTGAAGTTCTTCATTTCCGCTTCCAGAACATCAACCTTTTCGACCTTCCCACCCAATGGCCCTTTCCGGCACCATGCAACAAAACGTTCAAGATTTTCATCACTTCCTTCAGCTTCGATATACACATCAGTGGATCCTGCATTCCTGACAAAACCATTGACGGAAAACCGGCAGGCCGCTTCCATGGCTGAAAATCTGTACCCGACGCGCTGAACCTTGCCTGACACAATCAGATTAAGATGTTTCATAATTTATGGTGGTTGAATTCCGTCAAAGGTAATCGGATTATCCGTCATCACAACATTTACCCTAACAGATTAACAATAAAATAATTGATTGATCACTTTTATACCAGTAAGTAAAATATGAAAAAGGGGAAGGGAAAAATTCAGCCCCCATATGGGTCGTATCTTGGTAGTTCAAAGGTTCACCGGAGTATCCGTAGTTGGCATCTTTGTTCACTACCTGGCGAACAGTCGCCAGTGAAAAATTACCAATGAAAAAGTAAAAGATAAAAGTGAATAGTTTATGCTGCTCCACTTTTCTCTTTTCACTCACTGGTATAAAAGTGATCAATCAAAATAAAATTATTATTGTCAGTACCTTTGTTGCATAATCAAACTATATCATGTGTGGTCGCTACTCCTTTGCCCTGGAAGACGCCCTGATCCTCGAACGGTTTGGGCTGAGGGTTCGTACGGCGATTTATAAGGCGCGGTACAATTGCGCCCCGGCTCAAAATCTCGCTGTGATTTCCAATGAGGCCCCTGATACGCTGAATTTCTTTCGCTGGGGACTGATTCCCTATTGGGCAAAGGATCCTTCGATCGGCAGCAAACTCATCAATGCAAGGGGTGAGACCATCCATGAAAAGCCCTCGTTTAAATATGCATTCCGGAATCGCAGGTGTCTCATTCCGGCAACCGGTTTTTTTGAATGGAAACGCAGCAGGACGGGCGGGGCAAAACCCGCCTCAACACCATGGCACATCGGCATGAAAAACGGCGATGCCTTTTGTTTTGCTGGGTTATGGGATAAATGGACCGCTTCCGATGGTGAATGTGTTCATTCATTCACCATCATCACCACCAGTCCGAACAGCCTGATGGAACAAATTCACGACCGGATGCCGGTAATCCTCCGCCGGGAGGATGAGCAGCGGTGGATCGCACAGCCGGCAGGCTCATCACTTAGCGGATTGCTGAAGCCTTTTCCCGCTGAAATGATGGATGCATGGCCGGTTTCGAACCTGGTGAACTCTCCGAAGAATGATACGCCTGATGTTATCACCACGATTCTTCCGGGTACATAAGAAAGGATGCGTAACATTGTGCCAACTGGTTGTCACAACTTCTCAAACACCGCTTTCATCAGCAATTTCAGCAAAGGCGGAAAGATACTTGTCGATGTAAAGCTGTTTCGACCGTGATTTGTACTGCATGATGAAACGCGGATGTTCCAGCGCGATGATTTTCCCGAAAAAACCCATCCGGTCATTCAGTTTCCGCAGGAAAGCCTCGTTTTTTCCCGTGCCGAAACAGAAACACACATCGGTTTTAACGCCGATGGCGATCTGTTTTTGAATATTATCGATGATGAAATTGTACACCGAACCGGTAACATCGGCACGATCGTAATAATTGAAATTTACCTCCTTCCCTTTCGGGCCGGTTGCGGTAAAGCCGAGCGGACAAACCGAATTGATGTAAAACCTGCGGTAAAATGCTTCTGCACCGCCATACGCATCAATCATTTCATATACAAAAACCGAGGAGGGCTCATGCTTCAATTCCCCTTGAAATTCAAGTCCGCACTTTTCAATAAGCCTTTTCGGATCGGTGAATGGAATTCCGGTAACGCCCGCACCGAACCGGCCGGGATTGATCCCGAGGATGAGGTGCCTCGGAATATTATCATGGTAATATTTATTGTAAAACACCGATGATATTGGAAGTATGCTGTCATTATCCCTGAACGGGTTCATGATGCTGATCCCGTCGGGCAATGAGCCCCGGTAATCCAGTTGCCGGTTAAATGCGTTGATTCTGTCGGCAAATGTTGTCATATCAGCAGGTTGCAGCCCCGTGCATCGGAGGCCTCAAACCGTCCCAGTACTTCAAACATCCCGTCGAAATGCATTCTGCCGAGATCCTGGGTGGCGATGAAACTGCATGAATCGTGGTTGGCGAGGTCGATGACGTTGATGCCGCCCGTTTCGCCCGGGCCGACATAGCCCAGCGGGTCGTTCGCATCGCGGATCAGCACCTTCATCCACGGAGGGGTACCGAAACGTCCTTCACCCTTCGACCAGGCCTGGGAGAGCATTTCCGTCATTCCATACTCCGAATGGATCTGGTCCACTCCAAAAGCCGGGCAGAGCAGCGAATGAAGCTCTTCACGTGTAAGCTCCGTGCGGTGCCCTTTCATCCCGCCGGTTTCGATCACGATGAGCGGATTATAATCGCCGGGGTAGTTCGTGGCAAAGTCCACAAGCGCATACGTAAGGCCGATCAGAACCACTTTTTTATTCCTTGCCCTTTGCTGTCTCAGCCGTGCACTTAAACCTGAATGGCTGGCCAGGAAAAAACCATTTTCGGGGCTGCTGCTTAAATCCATCAATTTCTGGATCATGTAAACCAGCGAAGAATCGGGCGCCTGTTCGGGTGTTGGCGTAAGGGCCAGGAACTGCACATCGGAAGGGTCACCGTAGCAACGCTCAAACCCTTTTGCAAACGACCGGCGGTATATTCCAAGATCGTTAATCAGGTGGCGGCTGCGGATCATTCCCGTGGTGCCGCTGCTCCGAAAAATTGCCTGGGGAGGAACGTCGCCGCACACCACATCATGGGTTTTGAAGAAATCAATCGGAAGAAAAGGAATATCCTCCACTCTCCTCACATCTTCAACGCGGACCTTCCTGGCATTCACAAATTCACCGTAAACTTTGTTGTGTGCGTATTGATGACGGAACATTTCGAGCGCCAGCGCCAAAAAGTCCTGCCCTGAATGTATTGCAAATATTTTTTCTTTCGATTTCATAAAAACTGTGTTTAAAAACTACCCCGCCTGCCCACCTGTCCGCCTGCTCAGCATTCACTTTTTTTTGTACTTTTACACCCGGCAAAGGTACTGAATTAACGCCGTCCCCGTCATGATGTCACATCGCAACCTTCACGGATTTTGCATTTGCTGGTCAATCGCCCTGGTTGCCGGCATGCTTATGCTCTCTTCCTGCATGAAAAAAGAGCAGTATCCGGATATCCCGGAAATTGCCTTTCAGAATTTCACGACTGAATTTGACACGGGAATGTATGCCAAACGCGGGTTTCTGACAATTTCATTCAAAGACGGCACCGGAGACATCGGCCTGCGGACCGATCAGAAGGAGCCGCCTTTCAACCCGGGAAGCATCTACTACTATAATTATTACATCGACTATTATGAAATGCAGAACGGCACGTTTGTAAAAGTAGAACTTGACCCACCTTATAATGCGCGCATTCCCTACCTCACTCCCGACGACCCGAACAAGGCCATCAAGGGGATTATTGTTGACACCCTGGCTTTAAACCCCATGCCGTTGCACGATACCGTCAAATTTAAATTTTACATTTACGATCGTGCATTACACAAAAGCAATGTGGACTCCACGCCACCCATCATTCTGAGGAGGCGCTGAGAGACATATGGAGCGAATTTATGCTGACCGGAAATACATCATTATCGGGTTTTTCCTGCTGATCGGGCTGCTCTTCCTTGCCCGCCTTTTCTACGTCCAGATCCTGGTGGACAAGTACATTTTATCGGCCAACAACAACGTGCTCCGCTATGTTACGCAATACCCGGCCCGCGGGCTGGTATTCGACCGTAACGGGAAACTGCTGGTATACAATGAGGCTGCCTACGACCTGATGGTCATCCCCCGGCAGGTGAAAAACCCGGATACCCTGACGCTGTGCCACCTGATAGGAATCGATAAAGCAGAGTTCATCAACCGCTTGCAGAAAGCACGGAACTACTCGCCATACAGGCCTTCCATCTTTGAAGCCCAGATCACGCGCGACAGTTATGGTTTCCTGGAAGAGAAGCTGTTCCTCTTCCCCGGATTTTACGTTCAGTCGCGAACCCTGCGCAAATACACCTATCCTGTGGCGGCACATGCATTCGGGTACATCGGGGAGGCGAACCCCGAGGTGATTGAAAAAAACAACTATTACCGGCCGGGCGACTACATCGGCATCAACGGCATCGAGAAATCATACGAGGAGATCCTGAGGGGAAAGAAAGGAATGAAAATCCGCGTTTTCGATGTATTGAACAGGGATAAAGGGAGTTTCCGCGACGGGAAGTACGACACAACTTCGGTTGCAGGCACTGATCTGTATTCATCGCTGGATGCGGAACTGCAGGAATACGGCGAACTCCTGATGACCAATAAAAAGGGGAGCATCGTAGCCATCGAGCCGCAAACGGGCGAGATCCTGTGTGTCATTTCAAGCCCTTCATACGATCCGAACCTGCTGGCGGGAAACATCCGGAAAAAAAATTACACCAAACTGCTGCAGGATACCGTATTTGTCCCGTTGTTCAACCGTGCTCTGATGGCCATGTACCCTCCCGGTTCCACTTTCAAACTGGTGGATGCCCTGGTGGGCCAGCAGGAAGGAGTGCTTTTCCCCGATACGCGCTACGGCTGCCAGGGAGGTTTTCCGCTGGGCAATGGTAAAAAAGTAGGATGCCACCCTCATCCCTCGCCCCTCGACCTGATCGGCGCCATCCAGATTTCGTGCAATGCCTATTTTTGCAGGGTTTTCAAATCAATCATCGATAATAAATCATACCTCAGCACCCGGCAGGCGTATGAAAGCTGGCGAAAGGAGGTGATGAGCTTCGGGTTCGGGAAAAAACTCGGGATCGACATCCCCGGTGAAACAAACGGGAACATCCCTTCACCGGGATACTACGACAGGTATCATGGCATCAATCGCTGGAGGTCGATGACCATTATTTCACTTGGGATAGGCCAGGGAGAGATCGGCATCACACCGATACAGCTTGCCAACCAGGCAGCCCTTATTTCGAACAGGGGCTGGTATTACACCCCGCATGTGATCCGGGCCATTGGCAGAAAAGACAGCCTCAACATGGCATACGGCACAAAACACAAAGTGCTGGTCGATCAGCGTTACTTTGATGTGGTGATCGAAGGGATGGCAAATGTAATAACGAGCGGCACGGGCAAAATCGCGCAACTCGACAGCATCACCATGGGCGGAAAAACGGGCACGGCACAAAACCCTCACGGGAAAAATCATTCGATTTTCATCGCCTTTGCCCCCGTGCAAAACACGAAGATTGCCATTTCGGTGGTGGTTGAAAATGCCGGTTACGGGGCAGCCTGGGCAGCCCCGATCGCCAGTTTGATGATTGAAAAATACCTTACCCGTAAAATCAAGCGCAAAGACCTGGAAGAGCGCATGATCAGCGGAAACCTGATAAACGGAAAACAACCTGAAAGTGAGAGAGGACAAGGGAATATTCTACCGGATTGATTGGGTCGTTGTCGGACTCTACCTGGCGCTGGTCTTCATTGGCTGGCTGAACATCTATGCGGCGGTCTACGATGAAACACACAACCATATTGTCGATCTGACACAGAAATACGGCAAGCAGATGATCTTTATCATCGCCGCCATCCTGCTGGCCCTTGGAATCCTGATCATAGACCCCAAATTTTTCTCCCAGTTTGCCTGGTTCATTTACGGATTTTTCCTGTTTTTGCTGGTTGTGGTAATATTTTCGGGCCGCGAAGTTGCCGGGTCGAAGGGTTGGTTTGCTATCGGCGGATTCGGTATCCAGCCGGCCGAATTTGCCAAAATGGCCACGGTGCTTGCACTGGCGAAATACCTCGGCACCCTTGATGTGAGCATCGCCCGTTTCCGCAGCCTGGCCGTTGCATCGGCCATCATCCTTTTTCCGGCCCTGATTGTTTTGCTTCAGCATGACACCGGTTCGGCCATCGTTTTTCTCGCCCTTGTGATCGTACTTTACAGGGCCGGACTTACCGGTTTTATTCCCCTGGCATTCATCGTGCTGCCGGCACTGGGCATCCTGGCACTTTTGCTGCCCAAACTGCTCCTTGTCGGCGTGTTGCTCCTGGTGGCCGGGGTCTTCTATTATTTCAGCAATAAAAAACTGAGGACGATGGTGCTGATCGGCCTGGTATTCCTGGGTTCAGCCGGATTTATTTTTTCCGTGAACTACGCCGTCAACAATATCCTTGAACCCCACCAGCGTAACCGTATTCACGTTTTACTGGGGCAGGACATCGACCTGAAAGGGGCAGGCTACAACGTAAACCAGTCGCTGATTGCCATCGGATCGGGCAAATTTTTCGGCAAAGGCTTTCTCCAGGGAACACAAACAAAATACAACTTCGTACCCGAACAAAGCACCGATTTTATTTTTTGCACCGTCGGCGAAGAGTGGGGTTTCCTGGGGTCGGCAATCCTGGTAATGCTTTACACCGGACTTTTCATCCGGATCATTTTAATGGCTGAGCGACAGCGGTCGCGGTTCAGCCGGTTTTATGGGTATGGTGTCGCCTCCATCCTTTTCTTTCATTTTGTCATCAACATCGGGATGACGCTCGGCCTGCTGCCAGTTATCGGCATCCCGCTGCCATTTGTCAGCTATGGCGGATCCTCGTTATGGGCGTTTACAATTTTATTGTATATCTTTATCCGCCAGGATTCATACCGTTATGAACTCGTATGATGCCTCCCGATGAAGACAAAAACCACATTCCCTGCCCGGACAATCCACGTTAAAAACATGACGTGCAACTGCTGTATCCATTTGCTGCGCAGGGAACTTTCCATCGACGGCATCGAGATTCATGACATAAAACTGGGAACACTCGTCCTTTCTCATGATCCGGGCAGGATTACCATGAAAAAGATTGAAACTTTGCTCGGGGACTATGGCTTCGAAATTATTCGCGACAAGGACAGGATGATCGTGGAACAGATCAAACAGGCCGTGATTGAACTTGTGCACAATTCCACATACAATGCCATGGTGCGCAACTCCGACTACCTCGTCGAACGGTTCGGAATGTCGTACCCCTATATTTCATCGCTCTTTTCGAAATACGAAAGCACCACCCTCGAAAAATTCACCATTCTCCATAAAATTGAAAAGGTCAAGGAACTCATTGAATACGGGGAACTCACCCTCAGCGAGATTGCATACATGATGGGTTACAGCAGTGTGCAATATCTTTCCACCCAGTTCAAGTCGGTGACCGGCGTATCGGTAACGGAATACAAGGCAAACCCTTTCCAGGAGCGCAAAGGCATGGACCAGGTCTAAGGCAGAGCTACTTCCCCGGGAATCATAAAATTTATTGATTGATCACTTTTATACCAGTGAGTGAAAAGAGAAAAGCGGAGCAGCATAAA
>JBAXDH010000018.1:0-40468 GCA_037141055.1 bacterium
CGTATTATGCCCGCTGGGAAAATTCGTGCGGCGTGTCGGCCTGTGCTGATGTAACGGTAACGGTTTTGCCCGGCATACCTGTAAGCATATCCGTTTCGGCAGGCGCAAACCCGGTTTGCACGGGAACGTCAGTCACATTTACAGCAATTCCGGTCAACCCCGGAACATCACCGGCTTACCAGTGGAGGGTCAACGGCACCAACACCGGAAGCAATAACCCTGTTTTCAATTATGTGCCGGCCAATGGCGACGATATTAGCTGCGTGCTCACGTCAAATGCCGCCTGTTCAACAGGGAACCCCGCTACATCCAACAACATCATCATGTCCGTGAGTTCGTCGGTCCCGGTCAGCGTTAACATTGCGGCCAGCGAAAACCCGGTGTGCACGGGAACCCCTGTAACATTTACGGCAACACCGGTCAACCCGGGATCCGCACCTGTTTACCAGTGGAAAGTTAACGGTGCGAATGCAGGAACCAGCAGCAATACCTATGGTTATATCCCGGCAAACGGCGACATCGTAACCTGCATGCTTACATCCAGCGCATCCTGCGGAACAGGAAGTCCTGCCACCTCCAATAACATTGTCATGTCGGTAAATACGGCAATCCCGGTTACCATCAGCATTTCCGCCAGCGAAAACCCCGTCTGCGCGGGAACATCCGTAACCTTTACCGCTACGCCGGCCAACCAGGGATCTTCCCCGGGATATCAATGGAAGGTAAACGGTACCGTTGCCGGAACAAACAGCATCGTGTACAGTTATATCCCTGCAAACGGCGACATCGTGACCTGCATGCTTACATCCGGCGCATCCTGTGCCACAGGCAGCCCGGCAACATCAAACGCCGTTGCCATGACCATCAGCCAGGCGATTCCTGTGAGTGCCGGCATGGGCGCCAGCCCGGGAATCTCCGTGTGCCAGGGAACTGTTGTCACATATACCGTATTACCGGTAAACGGCGGCTCTTCTCCTTCCTTCCAGTGGCACCTCAATGGAAATCCAGTCGGTGGAAACAATGCCAACTGGTCCAACGTTCCGGCGAACGGCGACAAAATTTTCTGCATTGTAAACTCCAGTGCCTCATGTGCCACGAACAATCCTGCGAATTCCGATACAATCACCATCACAACCTCCTCATCGCTGGTTGCTGCCGTAACGGTGTCTGCGAATCATGCCTTGATTTGCCCTGCAACAGTTGTGACATTCACTGCCGTGCCCGCCAATGAAGGTGCTGCCCCGGTTTACGAATGGCTTGTGAATGGCTCCATGGTTCAGCAGGGAAATTCACCAGTTTTTACAACAAACACACTGCAGGCTGGTCAAACAGTGGAATGCCTCCTTACCTCCTCGCTCGGCTGTGTCGCGCAGCAGACGGTTTCTTCGGCTCCTCTTATCCTTTCCCAGGCCCAATCACCTTCTGTCATCCTGACGGACAAAGACTTTATATGCACCGGAACCACTGCACCACTGGATGCAGGTGCAGGTTTCGCCTCCTATGCCTGGCACGACGGAACCACCGACCGGTTCAACACGATCGGCCCGGAAGGATTGTACTGGGTGATGGTCACAGATTCCCTTGGCTGCACCGGTTCTGATTCGGTACCGGTTAAAAGATGTTCCGGGAACATCTTTGTTCCCAACGCCTTTACGCCAAACGGCGACGGCCACGACGATGTTTTCAGGGTTTTTGCAAGTCCCGATGACATAACTAGCTTTAACATGCAGATTTTCAGCCGTTGGGGGGAATTGATCTTTGAATCGAACAATCTGCAGCCAGGCTGGGACGGGATGAAGGCCGGCGCCTGGTGCCCGCCCGATTCATTTATCTGGTTAATCCGTTACAAACTTGCAGCGTCAGGGACGGCAGACGAAACAATCACACAGACCGGCACCCTGGAACTGGTCAGATAACATTTCCTATGAGCAATACACTTTTATTGGCCATCATCTTCATCAACCTCGCCATGGTGTTATACACTGTCGGAGTCTGGGCAGAGCGTATCAGCCGCCGGCTGAAATTCTGGCACCTGTGGTTTTTCTGGTCGGGCCTTATTTGCGATACTATTGGAACAACCGCAATGGCTGAAGTAGGCGGCGCTTTGTTCAAGTTCAACTTTCATGGGATCACCGGGATGACGGCCATCCTGCTGATGCTGTTTCATTCAGTATGGGCAACCATGGTTTTGGTTAAGAAAGAAGAAAAAAGGATACTGACATTCCACAGGTTCAGCATCTTTGTCTGGATCGTATGGATGATCCCGATGATTGGCGGAATGCTGTTGGGTGCCGGTTTTTAAATGGCCATCTCTGTTTCAGATTTAAACGCGGTTTCTTAAAATACAAACCGCAAGTTACCGACGACGATATGAAAGCAATGATGAAATACCTGGTAACATACTGGTCGCAGACCGGAAATACCAAAAAGGTCGCAGAGGCTATTTTTGAAGCCATCGCGGGAGATAAATCAATCAGGCCATTCGATGAAGTACAAACTCTTGATGGGTTTGACATGACATTTATCGGGTTCCCCGTCATGCAGTTCGGTCCTCCTCCTGAAGCCAGAAAATTCATTGCAGACCTGGCCGAGGGGAATAAAATAGCATTGTTTATTACGCATGCAATGCTCTCCCGCAGTGAAAATCCGCAACAGAAAATCATGCTGGAAAGAGAGCTGGGAAAATGCCGTTCCATTTGCTCCAAAAGCGAAGTTACCGGCCTTTACCACTGCCAGGGAGAACTTTCCGAAAGAATGGCCGGGGAACTTATCGCAAGCAACATCCCGATGCTGATGGAATTCGCTGCCCTGCGCCCGCTCACACTTGGTCATCCTGATCCCCATGACCTGGAAATGGCGAAACAGTTTGCCAGGGACGTTACTGCCATCTGAAAGTACCCTGGCCCTTAGTTCACAAACTGCTTTGCATAGTATTTCGCAGTAAGTTTTTCCCCGGTTGCCTTTTCAATCATTTCGTTCCAGTACCAGCGGCTGCCCGGCATGAAGACCTTTTCCTTCAGATAGGTGCCAACCTCTTTCTTCCCGGCGAAGCTCTGGAATTTATAATCGTCTGACTTTACGACGTTGCCAACGATATAATAGTAGAGTTGCGAAGCAAGGAGCTCGCCAAGCAGGTAATTGTGATAATAGCAGGGATAGGTGGCAATGTGGATTTTCGTGGCCCAGTCGGGTTCGTTGCGGCCGGCCGGGCGTTTCATCATCTGGTATTTCTCCACAAGATCCCACCACAGTTTGTTCAGGTCCTGGTCGGGATTTTTATACATCTCTCTCTCAAACCGGTACATCACCTGGGCCCAGCGGCTGAAAACAAGCTGCTCAAGACGCAGGGTCTTGAAGCATGTTTCGGCAATTTTCATCTTTTCTTCCTCGCTGATGCCTGTTATATCTTTAATCCACTGCGGATTCGACGAAAACCTTCCGAAAATCATGGCAATGGCCTCGGTGGTGAACGTATGCGCCGGATCGCGGAGAATGAACGGCAGTGTGGTGTCGATGTTCTTGTCGTACACGGCATGGCCGTATTCATGCAGCATCGTGTTCATCCAGTACTGGTTCGGTTTTACGTTACACAGAACGCGAACATCACCGGCGTTGTCAATATCGGTGCAGAAGGCATGCTGGTTCTTCCCCGGTTTTTCATACAGATCGCTGTTTTTCAGGATGTCATCTATCGGCAGACCAATTCCGGCATAATATTCAGAAGTCAGGGTTTCCAGGTTTTTATCCTTGTAGTATTTATCCAGGTCAACATCGTAGATCTTTGGGGCTTCCTGGAAAAAACGGTTCTGGTAATTCCATGGCCTCAGTTCTTCCTTGTCTTTCAGTCCGTAATATTTAACAAAATAGGTGTCGATATCTCCCTTCGCCTCCGCAAATGCTTTTTTCGTCAGGCTGTCGAGTTCATCAAACAGTTTGCCGACCTCCTTCGGATCCTGGTCACTGAGAGTAAGGCTCATCTCGTGATAGTTTTTAAATCCCAGGTCTTTGGCAACTTCATTACGAAGTTTTACCAGCTTTTTCACATCGTCGGCCACAACGCTCCCGATCTTTTTCTGGGCTTCCCAAACCTCCTGCTGATACTTCACATCCTTTGAACTGCTCAGCACTTCTTCCACATCGTTATCCGACATTTTCTTTCCTTTCACCTCCGTGCGGAAATTGCCGTATTTCTGTTCAATCACGGTGCCCATGCGAACCATTGCGTTCAGTTTGCCCGTATCGGCTTTGGCCATGATGAACGACCTGTAGAGAACGTCGAGCTGGCGGTTGAGCAGACTGTCGGTGATCAAACCGGACACCTTGATCTCCTCCAGTTTTTTCAGCGATTCCTTGTTGGAAAACAGCGCCATCATTTTGAGGTTCAGGTCCTCGGATTTTTTAAAGTCCTCCGGCTTGCCTGAGATGGCTGCATCCCACGAGGCAAGTGTCGTTTGCTTGTACAGCGGGATCATGACGGAGTCATGCTTGCGGATAAAATCGGTTAACTCTTTTTTCATGTTTTCCTGTTTGGAAGTGCAACCCGGCAATAAAACCAGGCAAATTGCGAGTGTTGCGAGAGAATTGATAGTTTTCATTATTTTCATTGTTTGCATTGTTTGCATTGTTTTATTCCGTTCCCCAGCTTGATCCCTCTTTCCCGTCCTTGACGGTAATATGAAGCTTCTGCAGAGCATCCCTTATCTGGTCGGATGTGCCCCAGTCCTTCGTTTCACGCGATTTCTGCCTGATGGCCAGGATCAGTTGCATCAACCCGTCCAGGACACCCTGGTTATCTCCGCCCTTTTCATTTTTGATTCCAAGGATTTCAAAGAGAAACGTATCAAATATCTCTTTTAGCATTTCTGTTTCAGCTTCCGTGAGGATCTCCGTTTTGTCAGCCGCCGAATTGATGATCCTCACCCCCTCAAACAGGGCCGCAATCACCATCGGACTGTTAAAATCATCGTTCATCGCCGAGTAGCACGCATCCCTCAGATCGCAAATCCTCCCCTCTCCCCCCGGGAGAGGGGTTGGGGGTGAGGCCTCCCCTCCCTGTTTGGGGAGGGGCAGGGGGAGGGGTAACCTCCCCAGCGTCTCATACCCCGCCAACAGCTTCTTCAGCCCCTTCTCCGCCGCCTGCAGGGCTTCATTCGAGAAATCGAGGGTGCTGCGGTAGTGGGCCTGCAGGATAAAGAAACGGATGGTCATCGGGCTGTATGCCTGCTTCAGCGATGCATGGGTGCCAGTGAAAAACTCTTCCAGTGTGATGAAATTTCCCAGCGATTTTCCCATTTTCTGGCCATTGATGGTGACCATGTTGTTGTGGAGCCAGTACTTTACGGATTCGTGACCGATGGCAGCCTGGCATTGCGCTATTTCAGATTCATGGTGTGGAAAAAGCAGGTCCATTCCTCCCCCGTGGATATCAAAATAATCTCCAAGGTACTTGGTGCTCATGGCTGAACATTCAAGGTGCCATCCCGGGAAACCATCACCCCACGGGGAGGGCCACCTCATGATATGCTCGGGCTGGGCATTCTTCCAGAGTGCAAAATCGGCCGCATTGCGCTTTTCATCCTGGCCTTCAAGGGAACGGGTGTTTGACATAAGGTCTTCAAGAACACGACCGGAAAGTTTCCCGTATTCGTAAGTCCTGCTGTATTTCTCCACGTCAAAATACACCGAACCATTTACTTCATAGGCATAGCCGGCGTCCAGGATTTTCTGCACCATCAGGATCTGCTCTATGATATGCCCCGACGCCCTTGGCTCGATGCTCGGGCGCTTCACGTTCAGCGAATCCATGTAGATAAAGTACCGGTCGGCATAGTATTGGGCAATCTCCATCGGTTCAAGCTGCTCAAGGCGCGCCCTGACCGCAATTTTATCTTCCCCTTCGTCGAGGTCTGCCACCAGGTGCCCCACATCCGTGATATTTCTGACATACCGCACCTTGTATCCAAGGTGAAGCAGGTAACGATAAACGAGATCGAAGGTGATGGCAGGGCGGGCATGCCCCAGGTGCGGATCGCCGTATACGGTTGGCCCGCATACATACATACCCGTAAATGGCGGACTGATCGGCTCAAAAAGTTCCTTTTTCCGTGAAGCGGTATTGTGAATATACAGTTGGTGGTCCATGTTTTCGGTTGAATTCATGGCAAATTTAGAAATAATTGACGAATCCTGCTATTGATCTGCCCGGCGGATGTTCAACCAAAATACGATTCAGTTAATTTTTTCACAATAAATCTTTCTATTTTTGCTGAAAATCTATAAAACAGCACGATGAAGGAAAAGATATTGGTTATCGGTTGTTCCGGCCAGATCGGATCGGAACTGACACTCGAATTACGAAGGATATACGGCGAAACCAATGTGATCGCCACCGATATACGGCCGGCCCCGCCGGAAGTTGCCGGAACCGGTCCGTTTGAGATCCTCGATGTGCTTGACTCTTCCAAACTTCAGCTCATCCTTGAACATGAAAAGGTTACCCAGGTTTATCACCTCGCTGCCATCCTCTCCGGCAATGCCGAAAAACGGCCCCTTGCTTCCTGGGATATCAACATGCGCAGCCTGATGAATGTGCTGGAACTGGCCCGCGAACTGAAACTGCATAAGATTTTCTGGCCCAGTTCCATTGCAGTGTTCGGACCAACTACGCCGCGGATTGACACACCCCAGTACACCATTATGGAGCCGAATACCGTTTACGGGATCAGCAAACTGGCCGGCGAACGCTGGATCGAATATTACTTCAACAAATACGGCGTGGATACCCGCAGCCTTCGGTATCCAGGCCTCATCAGCTATAAAACCGAGGCCGGTGGCGGCACTACCGACTATGCCGTGGAAATTTTCTACGAAGCCATCAAACATAAGAAGTACGAATGTTTTCTTGGCCCGGATTCTGCCCTGCCGATGATGTTCATGCCCGATGCCATCCATGCAACCATCGATGTGATGGAGGCCGATGCTTCAACACTCTCCCTGCGATCGAGTTACAACGTTGCCGGCATCAGCTTTACCCCGGAAATACTGGCCGCAGAGATCAAAAAACACATTCCGGAATTCGAAATCACATACAATCCCGACTTTCGTCAGGCCATCGCCGACTCCTGGCCGGCCCGCATCAACGACACCGTTGCCAAACAGGACTGGGGGCTTCATTACGAGTTTGACCTGGCGAAGATGACGGAGGTGATGCTGAAGGAGATTGGGAAGAGGTTTAAATAACCCTCTTCCTTTTAAACCACACAAAAATAACCAGCCCGATCAACGCCATCACAAGCAAAATCATCGGATAACCATACTTCCAGCGCAGCTCCGGCATAAATTCAAAGTTCATCCCGTAGATTCCTGCAATAAAGGTGAGCGGCATGAAAAATACCGAGAAGATGGTCAGCAGTTTCATGACATCATTTGTTTTCAGCGAAACGATCGACAGGTAAACACCCGAAAGGTTAGCCGAATCATCCTGTGTTTCATCAAAGCTGAGGGAGAGTTTCTGCAACAGGTCCTTCACATCCTGGATGGCGCTGGCATCCCGCTCAGTGGTGGCATGCTGCATGATGACATCCTTCGACAGCCCGAGCACCCTTCTGTTAAGCCGCGAAGTGCTCTTTAAATAATACAGCTCTTCCAGTGTTATCCTGGTTCCTTTCCCGACAAACACAAGATTCTCCATTTTGTCCACCTCCTCCGATAATCTGACCGCGTTCGCTTCATATGACCGGATAACGTACCACATGATCTTTGTCACAATTTCCGAAGGCTCGGTTATGATCTCCGGATCAAGGTATTTTGTCCTGATCTCTTCAATGATGGCTGCATGAAACCGGTGAACGGTAAGAATCACATTCTCGTTGTAAAAAATGGCAATCTTATGGCTCATCTCCTGGATGGTGGTGGGATATTTCGGGGAGTTTGCATCATACACCCTCAGAATCAGGAAGGTAAAGTCCTTCAACACCTCCTTCTTGGGCAAATGTGCCGGTTCAAGGCAGTCGCTTAGTGTGTAATAATCGAGGTTGTACTGTTTTGAATATTCCTTCAGCTCCTCATGCGTCGGATTGGTAATGTCAATCCATTTGGTATGAGCGTTTTTCCATACTTTGCTGTTCATGATGTTTTCCTTTGATTTGTTCGTTGATTCGGCAAATTACAGTCAAAGGTATGATTAATCAGTTTCAACACGATCACCCGTTAATAATCCTTGTTTTGTTGAATAATTCAACATGTGTATAGAATTTATACACAGCCCTCAATTATGATGATTAGTAGGCGATTACGTCCTGTTTCAAAAAGATGTGTTTAATATTTCAACACTTCCCCTGTGTATTTTCTAAACATTGCTTTTTGTTACATTCTGAGATACAGCGGTTTAATGCCGTATTTACACTCTGGCATCATAATTGAATGACCTGTTTTGTCATACAAGTTAAAGATGAAAATTATGAAAACCAGGATCTTTTTATTCATCGGATTGTTTCTGTTAAGTTACAGCAATCTAAACAGCCAGGAAGCCGCCACCAAAGAAAATCCCGCTCCGAAGAGCACCATCAGGGTGCTGAGCACACCGGACTTATACAACCTCACAATCCTGTGGGCCGGTGAGTATGGACTGCTAAACCCGAATGTAAACATTGAGGTTACCACGGTTCCCGGTGCCGGCATCGCCGGGATGTTACAGAAAGGGAATGGCATCGGTTTCATTACCAATGAATCTGATCCCGGGCACTACACTGAATCTGCATGGAAAATGGTGGTTGGCCGCGATGTGATCGTACCGGTTATAAATTCTCAGAATCCTTTCAGGGATGAACTGCGCAGGAAAGGTGTTTCACCGGTTGCTTTTGCAGGCATCATTAAAAATCCTGAAAAACGGACCTGGGGAAACCTCCTGGAAAACGGCCGGAATGTACCTCTGAACTTATATGTAGTAAATGATCCTGCTGTTACCTCCGACGTGGCGGATTTCTTACGGGCAACCCCTGGCGAACTGAACATGATAACCGTTGAAAACGGAACTGACATGAAGGCTGCCATCGCGAAAGACCCGAACGCCATCGGCTTTTGCAGAATGGTCAACATTCTCGATGACAACAGCCAGTCCCTTTCCGCAAATATCAGCCTGCTGCCGATCGACAGAAACGGGAACGGGAAAATTGATTACATGGAAGACATCTATGCCGATGTGTCGTCTTTTACACGCGGAGTATGGATTGGTAAATATCCGAAGGCTCTCACCGGAAACATCTATGCCGTTTGTGCCGAACAGCCGAAAGATAAATATGAAGCAGCGTTTCTTACATGGGTGCTTACCAACGGACAGGAATTTCTGAACCGGCAGGGATACAGCGACCTGGTATCCAGTGAACGCCTGATGCAGCTTGATAAACTGAACTATGCGCAGATCAAATCCGTAGCCGGTTCCCCGGTTTGGGTCGACGTCCTTAAACTGGTCTTCCTGATGGCCCTGGCAGTTTTTGCAATCGGTCTCATCGTTTATAAGGCGGCAAGATCCCTGAAAACAAAGACACCTTCCCGTGCAGGTGCTCCTGTCATGTCAAGTGCGGCATTTGATGAAAATTCCCTGAGCCTTCCGAAAGGCCTCTATTTTGATAAAACACACACTTGGGCATTCATGGAAAAAGACGGTGTGGTAAAACTGGGCATCGATGATTTCCTGAGTCATGTCACCGGAAGAATCACACGCATCGAAATGAAAAATCCCGGGGATAAAGTGAAAAAGGGTGATCCGTTGCTCACCATCGTCCGGAACGGGAAACACTTGCACCTCTATGCCCCGGTATCGGGAACCATCCTTGCTCAGAATACATCCCTGGCCATGAAATCATCCCTCATCAATACCGCACCCTATTCTGAAGGCTGGGTGTATAAGATCGAACCCGCAAAATGGCTGAGGGAGATCCAGTTCCTGTCGATGTCCGATAAATATAAGGAATGGTTAAAGTCAGAATTTTCCCGTCTGAAGGACTTCTTTGCCGTTGATGTTAATGCCGGCACCTGGGAGACTGCCTGTGTAACGATGCAGGATGGCGGAACAATAGCGGATGGCATCCTGGCCGATCTCGACCCAAAAGTATGGGAAGATTTTCAAACGAATTTTATAGACAATGCAAAGTGATTCAGACCTCACCCTGACCCTCTCCTTAAAGGAGAGGGAATGCTCCCCTTCTCCCTGAGGGAGAAGGGGTTGGGGGATGAGGTCCTGAAAATTTACACCATATAAAACCAAAAAACTATGGGTATCAACCGAAGAGGCTTTTTTAAACTGCTGGGAGTTGCAGGAGCCACGATCGCCATTGGAAAGGAAACAGGCGCATCGACATTGGAGAAAAACACGGTAGAATTTTACGGAATACTTTATGATTCAACCCGTTGCAAAGGCTGCAGGGGCTGCGAATTTGACTGCGCCGCCGCACATAATTTACCAGACCCCCCGCCTTCAAAAAGCATCGCAGCGGTGCGTAAAACGAATGAAACCTGCAATACCGTTGTCAACACCTATAAAACATCGAAAGGGGAAGTTTTCATCAAACGCCAGTGCATGCATTGCAATGAACCGGCCTGTGTTGCCGCATGCCTCACAAAAGCCATGCACAAAACGAAAATGGGACCTGTTACCTGGGACGGCGATAAATGCATGGGTTGCCGCTATTGCATGGTCTCCTGCCCGTTTGACAGTCCGAAATTCGAATATCACAGCGCAAATCCTAAAATTCAAAAATGCGACATGTGCTTCGAAAGGCTGAAAACCGGAGAAAGCCCGGCCTGTGCATTCAACTGCCCGAATGAAGCCCTGTTATACGGGAAACGCCGCGACCTGATCAAAGAGGCCCGCCGGAGGATTGTTGAGAAACCAGGCCTTTACAACGACCAGGTTTATGGCGAACATGAGGCGGGAGGAACAGGGTGGCTTTACCTGTCGCCGGTGCCGTTTACCGAATTGGGAATGAATCAGTCCCTGCAGCAGGCATCATACCCGGCATTGACAAAAGGATTCCTTTACAGCGTTCCCTCCATATTTGTTTTGGTACCGGCATTGTTGCTGGGAATACAGCAGGCCACAAAGAACAATAACCTTAACGAAGACAAAGACGATGAATAGCAGCCAGATTGCCTTGGATCATGATGGTACGTCCATCCGGAAGTTCCTGGTAAGCGAATTCAAGCCCAAAGGGAAATTCCTTACTCCGTTTAACATAATCTCCATACCGATCATGATATTGGGACTGGGACTGATCGCCTTCCGCTTCTGGAAAGGCATCGGCTCCATCACCAACCTGTCCCAGGAAATTCCATGGGGCCTGTGGATCGGATTCGATGTGGTTACCGGCGTTGCTTTTGCAGGCGGCGCGTATGTAATCACCTTCATGGTGTACATCCTCAACATGCATAAGTATCATTCCATCGTCAGGATCACTGTTCTGAACGGGTTCCTGGCGTATGTCTTTTACGCCGGGGCGCTGCTGCTCGACCTGGGCCGGCCATGGCATGTGATAAATCCTGTGATCGGGAACAGTTTCGGCACCAATTCGGTATTGTTCCTGGTGGCCTGGCACTTCCTGCTTTACATGGTCGCGCAGCTGATCGAGTTTTCACCGGTCATTGCCGAGTGGCTTGGCGCCAGGCGCGCCCGGAAGATCCTCTCAGGTATGACCATTGCAGCCGTCATCTTCGGGATAACCCTGTCAACACTGCACCAGTCGGGCCTGGGAGCCCTGTACCTGATGGCAAAAGAGAAAATTCACCCGCTGTGGTACTCTGAATTTATCCCGGTCATGTTTTTCGTATCCAGCATTTTTGCCGGTCTGTCCATGGTGATTTTCGAAGGCTCCATCAGCCACAGGGTGTTTTTCCGCCAGATCAGCGAAAAAAATCACCTGGCTCAGAAAGGGATCATTCACGGCCTGGCAAAAATCTGTGCAGGAACCATGTTCGCCTATTTCTTCCTGCAACTTCTCGTGTTTATCCATGGTCAGCATTTTGACCTGTTAAATACCGGGATGGGATACTGGTACCTGCTGGAGATGCTCGGGTTTGTGCTGTTGCCTATGATACTGTTTGTTTACAGTTACCGGAAGAACAACATCCTGCTGATCAGGGTTGCCGCCATTCTGACGATGGTTGGTGTTATCCTCAACCGACTGAATGTCACGGTGATCGGTTTCAGGTGGGATATGGCCATCCGGTACGTGCCGTCGTGGATGGAACTTGTCGTTACCCTCGCGGTAATATTTACCGAGATATGGATATTCAGGTGGGTTATCAACCGGATGCCGGTTTTACGCGATGCTCCTGCCTGGGCGCAGGATGAAAAATAAAATAAACCTTAAAAAACAAATATTATGGACGGATTTAGTTATTCTGACATTTTTGCAACCAAAGGGATAGAATACCTGATCATCATCGCATTCCTGGCCATGCTGATCCCCTTCGCGGTTATTCTGAACAGGCAGGTCAAGGTGACCAGGCAGATCCAGGCAACGCTGGGGATTCTTTCAGCAGGTATTTTACGAATCCCCCAGGGATTGTTCTACTCAAGAAATCACACCTGGATGTTCCTGGAAAAATCGGGAGCAGCCAAAGTCGGGCTGGATGACCTGCTGGTGCATATTACCGGGGAGGTGAAATTCCGGAATCTTAAAAGTCCGGGTGAAACAATCAGCAAGGGTGACCTGTTGACCGAAATCGATCACAACAGCAAAATCCTGCAGATTTTTTCGCCTGTTTCAGGGAAGATCCTCGACACGAATGCGATGCTCAGCGAGAACCCCGGGATGATCAACGATGATCCTTACGGCAAAGGCTGGGTGTATAAAATCAAACCCTCAAACTGGATTGCCGAGGCAAAGTCATGCTACATGGCAGAAGAGGCAACCTTATGGTCTGAAAACGAACTGGCACGGTTCAAGGATTTCCTTGCGGTGACCATGAAGAACCATTCACCCGAAAGTTCCATGGTGATCCTGCAGGACGGGGGCGAATTGTGTGATCACACACTTTCCGGCTTGCCCGATGAGACGTGGAAAGACTTCCAGAAGGAGTTTTTAAATCTCTACCGGGTTCAGGCACCGGCCTGATGAAAAGGAATTGAAACATCCTGTTCGCGGCAATTCCTTTTCCCGAACAATAAAGATTTGTTAAAAACCGGCGTTGGGACACCGGTTTTTTTTGTAACTTGGCATGAAATATAAGGTGTTGTCCCTCTGAGATAAAACAACACGTCAAATATTCCGGCAGCATGCTTTTCCACAAAACACACCAGAACAATTCCGGGACTGCTATTTTCAAAAAATACGTTAAATTCCGGTCTTCCATTTATGGCCGGGTCGTATTGATCATCACCATTTTGCCGGTTTTTTTATTCCTTTCTTTCAGCATTATTTTCAGGTCGGTAAATGAAAGTTACCTGAATACCGTGATCAGGGAGAGCGGAAACAACATCGGGTCCATCGTGCAGGGATCTTTATACCGGTCCATGCTCGAGAACGACAAAAGCGCCCTTCAATACACGCTGGACATCATCAACACAATGTCGGGGATCGATGAGGTGAACATGTATGATGACGACGACGACCTGGTTTATACCTCTATTTCTTCAGATACAAACAACAGTCACAGTGATCCGAATTGTAAAAGCTGCCATTCTGATCTGAAACAAATGTTCCCCAGGAAGGTAAAGTCTTACAAAATCATCGGCATCAACAGTGACTGCGACATGAACCAGAATGACAACACCAGCAGGCATCTCCTGATCAAATTACCGATCATGAATGAAAAATCCTGTTATGCGAGTTCATGTCATGCGCATAAACCAACGGATGATGTTCTTGGCGCGCTGATCATTAAACTGCCGTTGAAAGATCTTGATGCGGCTGTAAAAAAATCTTCCATCGAGTTTTTTCTTCTTGCCATATTCACCACTCTTTTGCTCGTTGGCGTTTTGGTTTTCTTTACGCGGAAAAAAATAAAAAATCCCCTGAATGCGCTGATCCGGGCCAGCATCGCCGTTGCCAACGGCGACAAAAACACCCGGCTTGAAATAAAGGCCAACCAACTCGACGACATGAAGATGGTTTCCCATGCATTTAACGACATGCTCGACAACCTGCAGACGGCCAACAATGAACTCGAAAACTGGTCGCAGCAGCTTGAATATAAAGTCCAGAAAAAGTCGGAGGAACTGGGAGCTGCACAAAATGAACTCATGCATGTGGAGCGGCTGGCCTCCCTCGGAAAATTATCCTCCTCTGTAGCCCATGAAATAAACAACCCCTTGTCCGGAATCCTGATTTATACAAAATTGCTTTATAAACAATTAAGCAACCCCGACCTGGATGAGTCGAAGAAGATCTCCATGCTCAAACATCTGAAAATGATTGAGAGTGAAACGAAGCGTTGCGGGGATATCGTGAAAGGTTTGCTGGATTTTTCCAGGAAGGACCAGGACAATTTCGAGCAAAAGCATCTTCATGATATTTTGCTTGAAACCTGCGACCTGATGATGCATCCGATGAAAATTGCCAATATCAGTTTTGTGACCGGCTTATCCGCCGGCTCTGACCTGATCTATTGCAGTCCCAACCAGATAAAGCAGGCCTGTATTGCAATCCTGGTGAATGCTTCCGAAGCGGTGCTTGAAAACGGAGAAATCCAGGTGCGCACAAAAAACCCGGATGAGGATACGATACGACTTGAAATTACAGACAATGGATTAGGAATCCCTCCAGAGGATCTGCCGCATATTTTCGAACCCTTCTTTTCCACAAAACAGGATGCGAGCGGCATTGGCCTCGGCCTGGCAATTGTTCACGGAATCGTTCAAAGCCATAAAGGGAAAATACATGTGAAGTCGGAACTTGGCGTTGGTACGACGATCTCCGTATCCATCCCTGTAATTAAAACGTAAACCGTATTAACCATGACAAAAAAGATTTCAATTTTAATCGTTGACGATGAAGAATCGGTAAGGGATTCATTGTTCAGCTGGTTCACCGAAGACGGATTTCGGGTTGAATGTGCGGAACATGCAAAAAAAGCGTTGTCAATGCTTGAATCTGACCATTTTGATATCATCCTGGCGGATATCAAAATGCCCGGGATGGACGGACTGGAAATGCTGAGAAGGATAAAATCCCTTAAAACTGATTCCATCGTTATCGTTATGACTGCATTCGCCACCGTGGATACCGCCGTAAAGGCACTGAAAGACGGGGCGTTCGACTATGTCACCAAACCGTTCGACCCCGATGACCTCACCCACCTGATCAGGAATGCCACAAAACAGATTTCCCTGGCCTCTGAAAATGAAACCCTGAAGAAAAAGATCGTCTCCCTGGAAAACGTGGAGGACCTCATCGGGAAAAGCGAAGCGATGAAGCAGGTGCTGGTGGAGATCGAAAGTGTTGCCCAGACCAACTCCTCGGTGATAATTACCGGCGAAAGCGGAACAGGAAAGGAACTTGTTGCCCGGGCCATTCACGCCAATTCTCCGCGCAAGTTCTTTCCATTCGTAAGTGTGCATTGCGGCGCCCTGACCGAAAGCCTGCTCGAAAGCGAACTTTTCGGACACGAAAAAGGAGCATTTACCGGTGCCATGTACAACCGGAAAGGAAGGTTCGAAATGGCCGACAATGGCTCGATCTTCCTGGATGAAATTGCCACCATCTCAAATAAAATGCAGGTGGAGCTGCTCCGTGTTCTGGAAACCAAAAGTTTCATTCGGGTTGGCGGAAACAAGGAAATTACCTCCGACTTCAGGGTCATCTGCGCCACAAACAGGGATCTTAAAAACATGGTGGAAAAGGAAACTTTCCGCGAAGATCTCTTTTACCGCCTGAACGTTGTAAATATTCACATTCCGCCGTTGCGGGCCCGCGTTGAGGACATTCCCCTGCTGGTCGATTATTTTATCCGCAAATATTGCACGGCCATGAACAAACCTCTTGTCACCATTGATCCCGGTGCGGTTAAGCGACTGCAGGAATTTAACTTTCCCGGCAACATCCGCGAACTGGAAAACATGATCGAGCGTGCCATTGTGGTGGGGGATGGAAAGAAAATAAGCCTCAGGGACCTCCCGCTCGAAAAAACCATGGTAAACACTTCCGCCGAAAGCCTCGACGATTTCGAAAAAGCATACATCCTTCAGATCCTGAATAAATACAGCTGGAACATTTCCCGTTCGGCAAATGCCTTAAAGGTTGACAGGGTTACACTGTACAACAAGATCAAAAAATACGACTTGAAACCCGCAAATTAACATCAGGTGTTTTTGAATGAATTTGCAAGCTATCAATTTAATTTCTTTCGGGTATTTCGAGAAAGGTTTTCTTGATAAGGTTGCCGCATCGGTGGCCCGCGAATTTCATTGTTCCCTCATTATCAAGGAGGGCCATGTTGATTTAAGCGAATATTATGATCCCGGACGCAGGCAATACAACGGGAACAGCTTGCTGAAGTTCGTTGACGAGATACCGGTGCCCGAATCCTGCAAGACCATCGGGCTGTTCAATGTTGACCTCTTCATTCCCATCCTCACGTATGTTTTCGGGCAGGCATTCCTTTGCGGACGCACCGGCATTGCATCGCTTTACCGCCTGAACAACGAATGCTACGGCATGAAGGCGGATGATGCGTTATTGCTGGAACGGTTCAAAAAAGAGGTTATCCACGAACTCGGCCATACTTTCGGGTTAAAACATTGCCACCTCCCCTCCTGTGTCATGCGGTCGAGCACCTACGTGGAGGATATCGATCAAAAGGACCAGCTGCTTTGCTCTGCCTGCCGGATCGAGATGGGACTGAATCCGTGATGGCACGAAAGGGTCAGCAAACAGATAAAATCACCCTTGAAAAGGGAATTTCTCTTAAATTAGCTGCAAAAAAACCGGTCTATGAATAACCTCCGGAATAAACAGCAGCTGAAAAAGGTTCCGGCAGGAACATTAAAAAAAACCGCCCTTCCGGCCGTGAATGCCGCGCTCAATCCATGGATAATCGTTGCGATCCTGGCTGTTACGTTTATTGCCTATTTTCCATCCCTTCAAAACAACCTGCTGAAAACCTGGGACGACCAGGCCTACGTTACCAACAACGAACTGGTCAAATCTTTCACGGCCAGCGGCATCGCAAGGATATTCAAGGAAGACCGCGGAATGTACGCGAACTACCACCCGCTTACAACCCTGTCACTGGCCGTCAATTATGCCATTTCGGGCAAAAGCCCCCTCGGGTATCACCTCACGAACCTGCTCATCCACCTCCTCAACACACTCCTGGTGTTTTTACTGGTATACAGGCTGCCCGGCAGGAAGGTTTTTGCCGCCGCAGTGGTGGCGCTCCTGTTCGGAATTCACCCCCTTCACGTGGAATCGGTGGCATGGGTGTCGGAACGCAAAGATGTTCTGTATGTCTTGTTTTTCCTGGGATCCCTGCTTTCATACCAGCAATACCTCGAAAAGAGCAATGGATGGAAATGGTATGCGCTTGCACTCCTTTTCTTCGCATGCTCGCTGCTGTCGAAAGCCATGGCTGCATCACTTCCGGTGGTCCTGTTCATCGCAGATTACCTGAATTCCCGGAAATGGAATGTAAAGACATTCCTGGATAAAATCCCGTTTTTCATCCTGGCAATCGGTTTCGGCATCCTTGCGATGAAGATCCAGGCAGAAGGCAAGGCAACCAGCAGCGACCTGTTTGCGTTATCCAGCCGCATCGTGCATGCCGGTTACGGGTTCACGGTGTATATCGTGAAGATCATTGTGCCAACCGGACTTTCGGCCTTTTATCCTTACCCATATCCGCTGGTGAATTCATCCTGGGTCCTCGACAAAACACCTTCCATTCTCTTTGTAACCATGCTGTCGACCCTTATCCTCTGGACACTTTTTTTCATCTATCTTTTCCGGACAAAAGCAAAGAGCAGTCCTTTCATCTTCGGGTTCCTGTTCTACGCCGCCACCATTGCGCTGGTGCTGCAGTTCATTCCCGTTGGAAGGGCAATCATGGCCGACCGCTATTCTTACCTCGCTTCCATCGGGATCTTTATCCTCATCGGGTTCCTTGCCGATCATTTCCATGCGCAGAATAAGTACCGGACGGCCGTGATCTCAGTGATCGCGATCTATGCCGGCATCCTGGCTGTCATGACTTTTGAACGCACCAAAGTCTGGAAAAACGATGAAACGCTGTGGAGCGATGTAATTGCCAAGTACCCCAACGATAACAGGATCATGCTGCCTGTCGCGAACCGGGCCAACTACTTCTATGTTGAAAAGAGGATGCCAGAGGCGTTGAAAGACTACCTGCTGGCCGCTTCCATCAATCCCAGCGATGATGTCGTGCTCGAAAAGATCGGAAGGATCTATGGCAAGGAGATGAACAGGATGGATTCAGCCCTTTTTTACTTTCAGAAGGCGTATGAGAAAAACAATAAAAATTTCGACGTGCTTACCGACCTGGGACTTGTATACGGGATGCGCGGCGATCTGAAGAACTCCCTGGACTATTCCCTGCAGGCTCTTAAAATCAATTCCGAAGATCCCGCCCTGCTAACCAATATCGGGATTACCTACCAGAACCTCGGCCAGCCGGAGAAGGCGAAACCGTTCCTTGAAAAATCCGAAAAACTCAATGCGGCTTTAAGCGATACTGTCCGGAAAAGATAATGACCATTATGGCAACGTAAGGAAGAAATCCTGCACACTCAGGCTGTTATCGTCATCCCGTATTTGATATTCACCGGGTCGGTTAAATACCAATACCAGTGGAAGTAGTGGTATTCCTCCTTCTTCTCTATCGGAGGCATGATCTGTGCGGGTTTTTCAATAAAATCCCACCGGTTGAATTCATCGGTTTTGATGATGAACCCTTTTTTCAACCCGTCCGGATAGAAGGCGTTGAATTTTTTCCGGTTGACCCTCACAATCATTTTGTCCCTGCCATACTCCCTGACCAGTTTTTGCTGCTTTTCGCGTATCTGCATGTTTTTGGATGAATACAGGCCGTTGTTCTTCAGGTGCGGCATCCTGTCCAGGATGTGAGCGGGGAGTATCACAACATCTATGACAAGTTCCTGTCCGCTGATGACCTTGTTGTACCTGCTCCCGCAGTAATCAACATAGAAGAAAAACACCCCGGAATCGGAAGTCTGGGTATTTTCAACGGGTAAAGACTGGCCTGAACAGGGCGCTGCTGCAACCAGGAGGAAAAGGAGGGAAAAAATCCCCGGGAACGGATGTGTTTTCATTGATGACGGCTTTTTTGAATGCTCAAAAAAGTAGAGTCACACCATACGCGAACGATTTGAATTAAAACGTTCCTGACCGTGAAATATTGCTCGGAAAACCGTATGGTTTTGCGGAATTTAATAAACATGCCGTACATTTGTCCATTAGCTGGAACTTACGGGTGTTGTGTTATCGTTGAATGAATTTTTAATTCCGAGTCAGATGAAAAAGTCAAAACCACTTTACATATTTCTGTTGGTTTCGGGGTACCTGTTTTCCCTGTTGCTTCCAGGGTGTAAAAAAAACGCCGACGAACCTGTCCCTCCGGATACACGCGGAAAGGTGGAGGTATATGCACACCGGGGAGCAAGAAGCTATGCACCGGAGAATTGCATCCCCGGTTACACTACCGGATTGTCAATCGGAACACACTGGGTTGATATGGACGTGGTGATGTCAAAAGAAGGGGAGGTGGTCGTATCACACGACATCAGGCTGAATCCTGATATTGTGAGGGGGCCGGACGGGAAATTTATCACCGAAAGAACGCTGGTGAAATCATTAACCCTGGATGAGATTAAACAATTTGATGTCGGACGCATGGATACTGCCAGTTCCTACAGTAAATTCTTTCCCGCCCAGGTTGGCATGGACGGAGTTACCATGCCAACCCTGCGGGAGGTAATCCGGTATGTGATCGGTAAAACAAATAAAAAAGTGGGGTTCCAGATTGAATTTAAAACAGATCCGGAACATCCTGACTGGACATACACCCCGGCTGAATTTGCCACTGCGCTTTACAGGATTCTGAAAGAGGAGAATATTGTTGCCATTTGTGAAATTCAGTCGTTCGACTGGAGATGCCTTTACGAACTTCAAAAATTGGATGCCCTGGTAAAAACCGCTTATCTCACCGAGTGGGACAATGAACCAGGTTGTCCTGCCAGTTTCTTTGATCCCGATCCGGCAAAAGCCGGGCTATGGACAGGCGGAGTGCTGGTTAAGGATCACGGGAACTCGATTCCGCGGATGGTCAAAGACATGGGCGGATCATGCTGGGAACCGGAGGATGTTGAACTTACCAAAGCAACCCTGGATGAAGCGCATGCACTAGGACTGAAGGTTGTGGTATGGACATGGCCTGAACACAGCGGCACCACATTCGATGTTGACATGGTGTCGAAACTGATTGACTGGGGAATAGACGGGATCATCACCGATGATCCGGGAATGTTGATTTCCATGCTTGCTGCCCGAAATTACCAGTTGCCCGTGCGGTATTGAACTTTAAGTGGCGACTGTATTGACAGACGCAGGAAAAACGAAGCCTTAAAATGAGTTTTCAAGCCTGTCAGCGCTTTTCCTTTTTTCGCTGCTTTTCATCTTTGATCATCGCTTTCTGGGCTTTGGAATTAAAGCCCATGGTGGATTTCAGCCCGCTGAATGCACATCTCCAGAAGTAATTGGGGAACCCCAGCTCTTTTATCCTTGGCGCGAAAATAGTCCCGGTTTTCATTTTTCCGGATTTAGTGGGGTTATCATTGTTGACCACCAGGTCATTGGCGGCCCACCCGATCACCCCTGTTTTAATTTTGGACCAGGTCGTATGCTTTTCATCCAGGATGTCGATCGAAAGGTCATTGTAATAAAACAGCAATTTCCCTTTGGCAACGTCATCGTTGGCCTCCACATTGGGAATGATCACCTTTTTGACTTTACCGCTGACCACCTTTGCAGGCATCAGGTTCATCACCATGGGGTTGATCTCAACCAGGTTAAACGGGCCCATCTGGGCAGAGAAGGAAAATGAATTCCGCCTGTCGCCGAGAAGGAAACGGACCGAGGCATCAATTTTCCCGGTGCCCATCAAATACAACGTTCCCCTTAATTCGGACACCAGTCCCGCCTTAATAAGCACCGAATCGTTGGTAAGCCCTGTGAAAGTAACATTCAACTTATCAAAGAACAGCGTGCCGGGCACTGCTCCTGTTTGTTCGGCGTACATGATTTTCCCGTTTTTCACCAGGACGGTGTCGATACGAAGGTAGGTTTTCAGCTTCCGGATCCCTTCCTGCGGCATGGGGGGTTTAAAGCCGGGTTGTAATGGGATGCGTTTATCCCGGTAATCATCAAGCATCAGTGAATCAATTTCAAGCAGCCCTGCCTGCATTTTGCCTTCAAACAAAAGCGAGCGGAGATTCATGCGCTGAAGGCTGAGCCTGCTGATGCGCAGATCCATCCAGTCGGTTTGAAACCCCAGTTTGCGGGTATAATCATGCCTGTTGTACAGGGGTTCCAGGTGAAAATCCTTCACGTAAACCTCCCCCGATGCCGTGGAAAGGCCTATCTCGCCGAACGACAGTTTGTTCATGCCGTTCTTCATGTTCAGCGAATATGACCCAAGCGTAATGCTGATATCATCGGCGTTGAACAGCCTCACCTTCCCCTGGTGGGCTGAATCAACAAGAATGTGCCTGATGAAAATGTTGCAGACGGGAAATAAATTCCGGGTAATGGAATCGCGGCTGCAATCGACAAACTCAAGCCTGGCATTTTCGACGATGAATTCCATGACCTCCACCGAATTCAATCCCTTGGGCAGCGGAATGGACATCATTTTTTCCTTTTGCTTGTCCCCGCTCGCTTTCGGCGGCATCTTCATGCGAAATACGGTGATTTCAGGCCCGGTGAACCGTATGTTTTTCACATTGATCTTCCGGTTTCTCACCGCATCCATGACGTGAAAATCCCGGATGTGAAAATGTTCGAGATTCAGCCGGATCAGCAGGGGGGCCGTGGTATCGGTGAGCGAAAGGACCCGGTAGCGTGCAGTATCGGGCATAAGTGAAAACCGGTCGATGGTCAGGTTTCCGGATAAGACATTCAATGAAAGGCTCCCGATTCCTGCCTTGTACAACCCCTTGCTTTCCCGGCTGACCGTCTCGGTAAGGTAGTTGCGGATGATCTTTGCATAATAGAAATACCCGATTGAAAATACGATTCCCGCAATCAGCACAAAGACTGCCAGAAACCAGAAAATAATTCTGCGAATGGTTTTTGCTTTCATTTTTAAGATTTTTTCAATTGCTGATTTCACTATAAAGTTCAACAAAAATCTCAAACGAGCGATTTATTCAAAAAAAAATTGATTATGCTGAAGCATACCAGTAAATAAAATTGATCGGGGATTGGCCCCAAAGGACCCCTCCCCAAGCCCTCCCCTTGCACGGGAGGGAGAAGGTTTGACGGGAATTATTTGATAATACGGCCCCGATGGGGCCGGGGATACCGCGGTGGACCTTTGTGCTACCAGGATTCGAAAATAAACGGGAAAACAAAGATCACGACAACACAATACAGGAAATATACCGGCAGATACCTGTAAATGATCTTTTCCACCCGGTCGAGTGATTTTCCTTTAAAGCCGGCGAGAAACAGACCAGGTAAAATCAGCAGCAGGTTGATTAAAATAAGGATGTTGGAAACAAGTACAACAGTACGGTTCGGGGTAAATCCATCCGACAGCCGGGAGATAATGGCGGAAAGGGCAAAAAGATCGATGATGAGTGTTACGACAGTCAGCAGGAACAAAAGGATGACGTTCAGCTTGCGGATGTCGGATTTGTCAAGTTCAGAAAGGGAAAATACGATGATTGCCATCACTCCGAGCAACAACAGGTTAAAAATGATCAGGAACTCACGGTTCTTCGAAAGGTCGATGCCTGATACGGTGATTGCAACCAGGTAAACAAGTGCTGTGATAAACACCAGCGGGGTAAAAATCCTGGCAATGATCGGTACGATCCTGCTGGTGATGTCGGGATACATGTCAATCAGCCAGGCTGCCACAAGCGGTAAAACTGCCAATCCGACGATCCCAATGTTTTCCATGTAAAACTGCCCTATTTCCATTCCGATGATGGCAAAGAGGCTGATGGTCATGCCCGAAAGAATGGCTCCCGCAATGCACAGCAATCCGTACATGGTGACCAGTTCGCCGTTGTAGCGGATAAACGCTGAAACTTTTGGTGTACTGGAATATTGCAGAGAAACCCAGGCCAGTCCGAAAATGAACCACATGAACAGGGGGGCATGGATAAATGCCAGCTTTGAGGTGTCGCAGAGTTTTGCGGGAAGCAGATTGATAAATATCGTCAGCATCACTGCCGGAAGGGCAAGCAGCATGATATTTTTAACGCCGGTTATCCTGCCTTTCATGATAAACCAGGCCGTAAGACCGGCAAAGGCGATGGTGGTGAGATTGCGGAACCAGAAATCTTCCGTCGTCATGCTGCCGAAAATGATGTGTGCCTTTACCAGCAATGCAATCACGATTGCAAGGATCGCCACAATCCATATATCGGTTTTTCTCACCTGGTGGCCCTGGCCGGCACTCTCTTTTTTGAGCCGGATCTGCCAGAACCTGACAAGGTCGCTTTCAATTCCTGCTGAAGCATCGGGAAAATCAAGGGAGAAGCCGCTGTTATCTTTCCTGAATAATTTTTCCAACGCTTCGGGGTCGTTGATGCTTTGAATGATCTGCTGCTTCATGGCTGTCGGATTTACCTTTTCTTATAAATTAAACTCAAATGGAATCAAATTATTTTTTTGATCAGGCACAATCATACCAGTTCCAATCAAGAAACCTTAGTCTGCCAAAATAAAATGCTGATAGTCTTTAAAAAAAAGCAATCGATAAAATTTAAACAGTCTCTGAAATTTCTCTGTTGATCCGGAAAAAAGTTATCACCTGCCATTTGTTCACAAATTGGCTGCCCGCGTTGTCGGTATGGCTCAAAATGACCCCTAATTTAGTTGATGAATCAACAACTTCGGAGTTATGAGAAACTCAAGGCATATTGCGACAAATGATGTGGTTGGCAACCGGATGGAAATGTCGAACCACCAGGTCAAAGTACCCCTGTCAAAACTGTCATCCGGTTCAGTGGATGATAAATTCCCCATACTTCTTGATGATGGAAGAACGGTGGTTTATATAACGGACAGGAGCAGGGAACGGGAGATCAGGCTGCGGTATGGACTGCAAAAGGGTTGATCCGGATTTTTCCGGGCACACGTTGTTTGATTTTACTTTACCCTGACGGCTCCGTCCTGGCATTGACCATGGAAGAATTGTACGGACAATTTCGGTAAATTTGCAATATGCTTCTGCTCAAAACCTGCGGTGTTTCCGATTTTTTCGAGGAGATCCCGGACAGCAATCTGTTTGGCCTTTTGCAATCAATCCATCAAATACCTTTTTGATATGAACTTAATCGTCAGACCTGAATCCAAACAGGATTTTAATAACCACGCCATGAAAAAAACATTGATGCTGTTGATAATCCTGCTGTTATCTTCAGCCTTCTCCGTGTATGCCCAACCAAAAACAAAAATTGAACTGAAAGACAACTGGTACTACCTGAACGGGCAAAAGTTTTTTATTAAAGCGATCGGGTATGAAATCGGCGCCCGGCCGGGACAGCATCCGTATGAAGGTGAAAGGAATGATGACCTGGATTTAATGAAATTCGATCTGAAAGTGATCCGGGAAGGGGGATACAATACCATCAGAACATGGAGCCAGTTTTCGGAAGCCCAGTTGAAACTTGTGCAGGAATCGGGACTGAAACTGATCATGGGAATAGATGTCAATCCTGAAAAAAATTATGGTGATCCTGCATTTGTCAAAGAATGTGCGGATAAGGTGAAAAAGGTTATTGCCTATGCAAAAAAATATGATTGTATCATCACCTACCTGGTTATCAATGAACCTCAGACAGACCATATACATCAGGTTACCGGAAAGGCGTTTGCGGACCTGATGAAAACCATGATCGGCATCATACACCAGGAGCACCCGGGGATCCCGGTAACGCTGTCGGCAAATGCCATGATCAGCGATTACCTGGATGAAAGTTATTTTGATGTGTATGCCTACAATTGCTACGACCACAAAGAGGCCCAGACGGCTACCATGGGGTTTAAAGATTATGTTAAAGGATTAAATGAACTGAACGGACTGAATAAACCGTTTATCACCACTGAATTCGGCTATTCGGTTTCACATAAAGGCTATGGCAATTATGGCGGCAACACCCTCCGGCAGCAAAGCGACGGGCTTATTGCAAATTACCGCGACCTTATTGATGCCGGGGCTGTCGGCATGTGCCCGTTTTATTATGCCGATGGCTGGTGGAAAGGCGGCGATAAAAACAGTCATGGTCTGGATCAGCCGGAAGAATGGTTTGGTTTCTGGGGTTACAGCGATCTGAACGATAAATACGGTTCGCCCCGCCCCGTATGGTTTGCCATGCGCGATTACATGAAAGGACTTATTCTCAGCCCAAAAAACAATACGATCTATACCGGCACATCTATCCCTTTGGAACTTTACAATGACAGGGAAGTGAAAAAAGTGGCGGTAAAATTTCTTGATAAAGTAATTTATTCACAGAACATAACCAGCGAAGGTTATTTCGCTGGTCAATTCACCATCGACCCAATTGGAATAGAAGATATGGAGCTTGCTTTCGAATTTTACGATAAGGACAATAAAATCATCAAGAACGAATCAATCAACATCCTGGCTTCGAAAACGACTTTCGAGTTGCCAAGACTGACCATTGAAGTAACCCCCGGAAAGGATTTGAATGATGGTAAAACAGCAGGCATCAAAACAACAATCGAAACCAGGGAAAATTTTAAATTCCCCGGCGATTTGAAAATAAGCTATAACACCCATCTTGGGTGGGATGTCGGGGCACAGGCATCCGTTTCAATTAAAGACCAGTCGGATAAAAAGATCATTACCTGTGAGAATTTCTTCCATGTTCCCGATAATTCCTGGGTTGTAAACGCATCGGCCGGCATCGCGGTTCAATATGGCAAGTTTATCTTCAGAATTCATGATCAGAAAATAATCTTCCGGGGCGACTGGGCCAGGGAGGCCGGTCGTAAATAACGGGGGGGTGCTTACCGGTCAGACATGGAAAACACCCAGTAGCCAATGAACATCCTGGTTTCTATAATTGAACGGCCCACGAGCGGGCAGGGCACGCTGACACCCACATCCCTCCAGAGAGCAGCGATATCGATGGCCTGTCCGGCAATGCCCTCCGGGTCGATGGGCACGTTCACCCCCATCAGCTCGGAAACGCTGCGGGGAGAGGCGATGATACGGCCCCGGCGGCGTGTTCTTGCCGGCGGACCTGCGACCTGCGGTATCCGTTCGTTGGTGAACCTGTCGGCATGGGCATGGTAAAAGGGGGCCATGTCGTTGGGGGTTCCGGTGATGCCCAGGAAATCCCACTTGAACCGGATGAGAAAACCACCATTGCTGTTAGTGACTGCGATAATGGGGCCTGCAGCGGGAACTTCAGCCTGATTGTACAGGGTGATTCCCAGCGGAGCACCGCGGAGGCCGCGCCCGGTATTGCGTTCCGATGTGCCTTCGATGTAATCAAGGCAGACCCAGACATCGGGTGCCGGCCGGCCCTGAAAAAAAGCCTGGCCAATGATCATTCCGTCATTCATGGTGTGGTATACAGGTTTTTATATATGCAAATATAGTATTTATACGTATATAATGGAAAGAACACCCTCTTTGACCAGCCTTCGCAGGAGCAGACAGACCAACCCGGTTTGCAGGTTGTCAATGAGTTAACCAGCAATCATCCGATGCCGGCCTGTGTTTTATTGAACGATATACCTGGCTTTGTAACAGGCATCTTCAAGCTTTATGATCAGGGGTAACTCAGCGCCCGGGACTTCATTCCATGAATTGACGAAAGCCACGACGGTGATGTCATTTACGGGATCGGTAACCATGCGGGTGTAAAATCCTTCATGAGCTCCTGTATGTCCCCAGCCGAGGTTTTGAGCGTAAGTGATGCCCAGGGCATAATTCAGATTCTCGAACGAGGTTTTGGGGATCACAAGCATAAAACCGTTAACCCATACAGGACTAAGCACTCCATCTCCCCTGATCAGGCTGCGCATGAAACGCGAAAGGTCGGCGGCGTTTGAGATCAGGTTGCCTTCGGCTACATTGGCCGAAATATTGGATTCGGTGCATTCCACCACTGCAGGAGAGTATTTGTAGCCTCTCACGAATGGAACCGGGATCAACTGGTCATCACCCCTGTAAGGAGCAAAGGAACTGTTCAGTCCCATGGGTTTAAAAATATTCTCCGTGATGAACCGGGGATAGCTCATCCCGGATACCCGTTCGATGATCTTCCCCAGGATTGAATACCCGGTATTGGAATAGTGATGCCCCTCCCCCGGTGGGCAAAGGTAGAGCCTGCATGTTGAAACAACCCCGACCAGTTCGTCAAAAGTAAAGGTATGGTTCGGTTCCTGATCCTGTACATAACCGATGTACCATCGGCCCTTGTAAGGTACCGGGACCGTTATGGTATCTGGTATCAGGGCGTTGGAAACATCAAATACCCCTGCATTATGCTGGAGAAGGAGGCGAATGGTGATCTGGTTCCTGAACGGAATATTGTAATTGGCATCCATAGGAACATACGTCATACTTGTTCCGGGGATGGTATCGCTGAGCTTTGCGTCGAGGTTCAGTTTGCCCTCCTGGGCCAGCAGGAGGATAGATGTGGATGTAAAGACTTTCGTAAGGCTGGCAATCCTGAAATGAGACTGATCCGTTATTGCCTCACTGAAACCTGATGAAACAAAGTAGGAGCCGGCTTTCGAACTTACTTTCAAAGCCAGGCCACCTGGAAACCCGGGAAATTCCGACCTGTATTCCGTGACCATTTTATCAGCCATGGACTGCAGACTGTTTTGGATCTGGGTATTGGTCGCAGGTGTATAATCTGTACCTTTTTTGGTACATGATAAAATTGCGAAACTCGCTAAAAAGATGTAAACAATCTGTCCAAATGTTTTCTTCATACGTGTTGCTTTTAAATTGAAAACGGCAAAGCCGGCCCGTCTGACCGCCTTTTTCCGGTATAATTATACTCTCAGGAAAATCTTCTTCCTGTAAAGAAAATACAGGAAGACCCACTTCACAAGGAGGACGCACAATGGATAAAAAATGGCTTTGAAGCTGCCCAGGTAGTCAACAAACCCGTGTATGAAAATAGTGGCAATAATCCCAAAGTCGAATAAGCTGCCGGCCACATATATGGTTATGGGATTTAATCCGATAACAACAAATGGGAATGCCCATTTCCTGTATCCTTTGACATCTATTATCCAGAAAAACAGGCATAACAGCAAAAACGAGATGCCGGCAGTCAAAAAAACATAGGAGCCTGTCCATAAATATTTATTGATCGGGAAAACCAGGTTCCAAATCAAGGCTCCGGCAATAAATGCGATTCCGGTCAATGACATGCCGGTAAGCTTTTTCTTTTCGCTGTCGCCACCCAGCAGCCACCGGCCGGCCATGACACCCAGCAATACATTTGCGATGGCCGGGAACATGGTCAGGATGCCTTCATTGTCACCATAAGTATAACAACAGAAAGATCCGGGAAGGAACTGCCTGTCGATGTAACCGCAAAGATTGCCCTGGGGAGTAAGGTCATACGCTTTAAACCCGGGAGCCGGAACCAGGAGCAGGATAAGCCAGGAGATCAGAAGAATTGCGGCAATCCATATGGCCTGCCCTTTAATCTTAAAATTCATGACAATGACGGAAGCAAAGAAATAGGTGAAGGCAAAACGCTGTAAAACCCCTGTGTAACGCTGGTGTTCAAAGTATAAATCGAATAGTCCGTTATAAATCAGGCCAAGTAAAAAAAGCAGCAATGTGCGTTGGATGATATGTCGGTACAATTTCTTTCTCGAGTCACCGCGTTCAAGGCGCCTGGTTATTGATAAAGGCATTGCGACTCCCATGATGAATAAAAACAGGGGGAATATAATGTCATAAAAACGGAACCCGGCCCATGGAGGATGGTCCATCTGCAAAGCCAGGCTATGGAAAAACGGGGTGTTGATAAGCGCAAACAAAGCAATGAAAAAGCTATCGCCTCCCGTAATCCAGAACATGTCAAATCCTCTTAAGGCATCAATGGAAACGATCCGTTTCTTTTGTGCTTCAGGCATGTTTTCCGACATAATAAATAAAATATATCTGCATATTTAACTGTTTTCCGGATCATTTCTGCAATCATATTGGCTATCCGGAAATCGGAAATGTTGAATGTTTAGGATGAAATGACTTTCGCCCGTTAAAAAAAAGGCTAATTTAGCTGATATAAACATCTGAGGTTAATTACTCTGAAATGAATTTTTAAACTCCGGCAAAATATGGGAACAGAAAATGAGGAAATTATTGGAACGGTAACCCGGGAAGATTACCCGCCACTTTTAAGACGATTTCAATCCATTGCCATTGACCAGTTTTTCATTGTTTTTTGTATGATTGTTTTTGGCATCCTGTTGTCGAATATAAATGAGGAAAATACTGGTGTTTTCAAAGCAATATTATTACTTGGCCTGTTCCTTGTTTATGAACCTTTTTGCATGGCTTATGGTTGTACAATTGGCAACCTGATTTGTGGAATAAGGGTTAGAAAATTTGATGATCAGGAAAGGAGAATTAATATTTTCAATTCCTACCTGCGATTCATAATAAAATTTTTACTTGGAATTATATCATTCTTCACCGTTACTTCAAATATATCAAAAAGAGCGATTCATGACATGGCGTCTGGTTCCATCATGATTTATGCAAAAAGCAGAAACCAATAGCACCTCAATCCCGATTTTGAAATTATTGGTTGAAGCATAACTTGCGCAGGTTTTTCCAGGTAACGTGAAAACGCGTTACTTTTTCTTTTGCAGAGGCAAAACCAGTTGGAATTTTGTTCCAAGCTCTCTATCGCTTGCTATTTCAATAGTTCCATTCATTTCCTTGATGATCTGATAACAAATCGATAAGCCGAGACCGGTTCCTTTTCCTTCCTCCTTGGTAGTATAAAAAGGAAGCATGACATTATGGATATCATCTTTATTTATGCCGGTCCCATTATCGGTAACTTCAACGAATATAAATTGATTTTCGTGCCAGGACCTGATTCCAACCTGCATTTCAACATCTTGCTGTTGGTTTTTCTTCTCAGTCACCGCATCTTTTGCATTGGTAAGCAGATTAAGTATAACCTGCTCAAATTTATAGGTATTGCCAACTATTTGTGGCATTTGTGGCTCGAGCTGAAGATTCAGGCTGATGCTGTTGTGCTTGAACTGTTCCACGACCATTGAAGAAGCGTTCATGATGCTTGAATTTACATTGAATGCTGTTGGTATATAATCGTCCTGGCTTCTCGAAAATGTCCTTACATGATCAATGATATCCCGGATGCGGGTAATATTTTCGAAAATTTTATCTGATTTGTTTTTTAGAAATTCCATGCCCACCGTTTCTGTTTTGACCGTCTCAAATAAAATTTTATCCATCACCATTGAAATGATATTCAAGGGCTGATTGATCTCGTGGGCAATGCCCGCAGCCATCTCTCCCAGAGTCGACATGCGGTCGATATGGATCTGCTTTGCCTCCATTTTTTTTCGTTGCGAAATATCGCGGACGATGATCATGAATGAAATGGGCACTCCATTTTGATCCTGCATAAGTGTGGCGCTGATTTCACCGGCAAATATCGATTGGTCTTTCCTTTTGATCGTAAGCCCTGAATTTTGTGTAAGTCCTTCATCCGTTGTCTTTGCAAGCAGCTCAGTTAAAATATTGTTCTCCTCGGCGGGAACGAATTGAGAAAGATTCCTGCCTACCATGTCAACCCTCGCATCGGCTCCAAATAAATTTAGCCCAATCACGGAAACCTCAATAATGATTCCTTTCAGATTGATTAATACCATACCATCGGGCGACGCATTTAACATGGTTCTGTATTTTTCTTCGCTGACCCTGATAACCTCCTCTGCTATCTTTCTGTCGGTAATGTTGCGGATGGTGTTCTGAAGCCCGACTGGTGGATCATCTGAACCGACCATCTTTACAGAATGGGATACCCACCTTACTCCGCCCTGGGCATCAACAATGCGATATTCAAAGTCCTCAAGCTCCTGCCCTTTGTGAAAAACATTTTCCCATGCCTCCTGGCAACGATCAACATCGTCGGGATGGATTATGTCGGGCATAATTTTCCCGATGAATTTATCGCCCGGATAACCGAGGACCTTTTCACACTGCGGGCTGCAAAAAGTTGTGATGCCTTTTGTATCGGTTAAAATGATCAATTCTGAACTGTTTGATATCAGGGATTTATACAATTCTTCGCTTTTACGCAGTGATTTTTCCATCAGCTTGCGCTCCGTAATATCCTGAACAGTACCATGTAGCCCTGAAATAATGCCGCTGCTGTCAAAATCGATTTCACCCCTGGCAAAAGTATGCCTGGCAGCGCCGTTTGGGTTAACCAGTTCCAGGTCGAGTGCGTATGGCTCTCCGGTTTCCAAAGTATTCTTTACCTCTTCACGAAGCCGATTCCAGCTTTCAGGTGTATAGCACGAAAACATTGTTGCATACGATGGAGCTTTAGAATTTGGATCCCATCCATTGATATGATAGAGTTCCTCCGACCATTTTACCGTGTCTGTTGAAATGGTCCATTCCCAGCTTCCAATGTGCGATAAGTGCTGTGCTTCACGCAGATTTTTTTCGCTTTGACGCATTGCGTCCTCCACTTTTTTACGCTTGGTAACATCCCTCGAAACAGTCACAATGCCTGTTGATTTATTCGTAAAATCCTTAAGAAAAGAAAAAGACAGCTCGACCCATCTCGTAGAACCGTTTTTATGGTATTGCTCCAGTTCTATGCTCGGGTAAACGCTGACCTGTGCTGTGCCGGCTTTCTCTGCCGGTATGATATTACCTGCCATTTCCAGGAATTTTTTTAATGATGCCGGGGTAAGGATTTGTTCCGGTTTTTGAGTAATTGCCTCCTCTACGGTGTATCCCCTGACCTTTTCGACGGACGGACTGAGGTAAGTTATGTTAAAATCCATGTCAAGCAGTGCGATCACATCATTGGTGTTCTCTGTAATAATCCGGAATTTCTCATCACTCTGTCGTAATGAAATCTCGGCAAGCTTGTGATGGGTGATGTCAGTCATTGTAATAAGACATCGATCCTCATTTTCATGATAAATGCCGGTAAGATAAACATAAACAGGCAAGGTCCCGGTGGCCAACATGGTCACCTCGCAATCTTCTTTGTATTTGCTTTTAACTATTTTCTCAAGAAAGCTGTTGAAAGTGGGTTTGACCTCGTCGGAAACGAAAAAATCAAACTTTTTGCTTTTTAACAGTAACCGCTCCTTGCCAAGCATTTTTGCTCCGCTGAGATTAATATCAATGATTTCACCCTCCCTGGAAAGCACAAAATAACCGCATGGTGCAAAATCGTACAATGCAAAATACCTGTCAGCGGCAGCTTTTGCCTGCTTTTTTGCCGCCATGAGTTCCTCATTCTGCAATTCCAGCTCAATCTGGTGAACCTTAAGTTCGTGCGTGACTCTGAGCCATTCGACTTCAGACAATGGCGAAGCTGTCCCTGGCGGAACACTGAGCGAAGCTGTCCCTGGCGGAACACTGAGCGAAGCCGAAGCGTTCAGCAATTCTTCGGCTTTTTGGCGAAGGGATGCTGGGTCGGACTCGCTATGGGTGCTTTTCATGACTTGTTGGTTTTGCATTATGTCATTTGTTCACTTTTATGGCGTAGCAATAGACGGAAAAGTGCGGCGATGTAAGCGTTTGCAACAGGTAATTGAAATTATTAAAGGATGAAAACCTGTCTGCAGACTTAACAAATATACATCATTCTTTTCTATTTTAAAAGAAGGGCTCAAATCCCAATTGGTCCCGACATTAAAATGCATGAAGTAAGGGATGACGAGATGGTCACCATTGGAAATCGCACTCCTGCCAGAGTTTTCTCTCTTCCTGGGCTGTGATTTTCTCAGCCTCCTGAGGGGTGTATTTCTCTGAAGTCTTCTTTAACATGCAGTCGCAAAAGCCCACTGCCTCGGTTTTAGCCGTGCCTCTTTCGTCCATGAATTTGAGGCAACTGGTTGTCCATTTGTCCTTTTGCTCCGGGCTCCACGATTTTGCAATTTAAAAAAACACCATTCTATTGTCATTAATGGATTATCATTACGTAACCCCAAAACATTAAAGGTATTGTGATCAGGCTGACTATGTAGGTCCCAGGTGTCAGTGATGAGGCAATGGCTCCATCACATCCATACCGCGACGCAAGCACTGCGGCAACAGCCCCCGATGGCATTGCGGTCATAATGTTTTATTTACAGTATTGCCATTCCTGATAACCATGGAGAAAAAATAATTTCACCCGGGTCAGCTACGGAAATTCTTGCCATGTTCTCAGAACATCCAGCGTATTCCTGCCCCGTTGGTTTCAGGAACCGGAATACGCTGGGAACCGTTTACAAAACAAACATTGTTCCCTGCCGGAGATCCGCCATCTTTTGTTATGTTAAAATAAGTTAATTTCTTGGTTAAATTTAATTTTTATCTATATTTGCTTATATATACATGATAATTAAATTGTTAACAATTTAACAAGTCTCGCGCGCATGAAAAAAATTATTATCCTCTCCTTGTCATTACTGATTAGTGCAGGTTCATTCTGCCAGTTTAATCCGGAAACCAACAGTTACGGACCGATGGAAAATCCTCCGCCTGTGCCTGCCGCAACAAATGCGGATGGTCCTTTCTCAAGTCTGGCCGGTGTACCCTGCGACCAGAACTCTTTCTGGGCAGTAGGCAGCGGCCAGGTCATCAGTCTCAGCCTGAACGGGACCACGGTAACCAACAACGGAGCCGTTTCATCATGTATTGGCGGCAGCCTTGCATGGTGCGACAACCTTGACGGAGGCTCTTTTTCCCAGACATTCTATACTAATTCCAATACGACCAGGGCTGCCTGGTACAACGGAACAGGATGGACCAAATGCACGGCCCCGCCCCGTTCATGGATCCTGAATTGCGGTGGTAAAGGGGCATTTCTCTATTTTACGGCACACGACTCCGTGTCATATGTTGAGATTGGAATTGTACGGTATACTGGTTCCGCCTACCAGGTTATTTATACTCTTCCCGATACCAGCAGGGCCATCACGGTGGCCGACCTGGCAGCGGACAACGACGGGAATGTGTGGTTCTTCGTTGGCAATCATACCACCCTGGTATCAGACACACTTAAAGTGATGTCGCCATCCGGGCAGTTGCTCAAGCAGTATCCGTTTTACTATAATACGGATAATGCCTACGGATGCTTTATGTTGAAGGGAACGCTCTATATCGGCCTGGGAGGTTCAAACCCTGTTCACCCGAACACGCTGATTCCCGTCGTCATTTCCGGAAATACCGCCACGGCGGGCGTACCCATCGCCATGCCGGCGGTATCATACTCTGACCTTGCAAGTTGCAACCCAGGGTCTCCTCTTGCTGTTGCTGAACCGCCTGCCGGAACCGGTTTCCACATCTATCACGACCCGGTAAATGACCTGATCAGGGTTGTTGCCGACACAAGAGGAAGGTTCGGATCAACTTTGAAAATTTACAACGGGACTGGTCAGACAGTGCTGAAAAAGGAAAATGTTTCCGGGGATGAAACGATCAGCCTTCAGGGGATGCCGGCAGGAATATATATCGTTGAATTCGGGCGTACCTGTGTAAAAATCATCAAGAATTAACATCAAATTTTTTATTTAAAAAGCCCGATATGAAAAAGATCTTCTTCATGGGTGGGTTGATGCTGACCTGCATTAATCTTTTCTCCCAAACTCCGCAGATCCTGGCGGATATCAATCCGGGCGGAAATGCTGTTTCCTATAAAACAACCATGTTCGAGATGAACGTTACCGGTTATTTTGCCGCCAATGACGGGGCGACCGGATCCGAATTATGGAAAACCGACGGGACTTCGGCCGGTACATCTATGGTGTCGGATATATGGCCGGGTGCCAATTCCTCATTTCCGCATGCATTCGGAAAGATCGGCACGAAACTGATTTTTGGAGCTACCGAAAACCCCGGGCTTGAAAAGCTTTATATCAGTGATGGAACCGCGGCAGGAACCACCCCGCTGAAATCGATCAGTCCCTATTACAACCCGGCATCCTCCATCCACCTCATGACCAGTTTCGGCAATTCTCTTGTATTCATTGCCGAAGACGGGCAGCATGGTGCAGAGCCCTGGATCACTGATGGCACGGAGGCAGGCACAACCATGATTAGGGACATCGACAGCATAACCGATCATGGGTCTATGGACTGGACCACTACTTTTACCATGTTAAACAACAAATTCTATTTTGCTGCCACTGAATCCGTTCACGGATATGAACTCTGGGTGAGCGACGGAACAACGGCCGGAACAACACTGGTAAAGGACATCAACCCGGGTGTCGCCGATGCATTCTCTTACCCGACGGATATCACAGTGTCGGGAGGTAAGCTCTTTTTTTGGGCCGACGACGGTGTGCACGGAACCGAGTTATGGGTAAGTGACGGAACACCCGCCGGCACCCAGATGGTAAAGGACATCAAAAGCGGGACATCTCCATCGGGAAACAGTATGTTTGAAATAGCTCCCTATAACGGGAAAGTATGTTTTCCTGCCGACAACGGAACCACCGGAAGGGAACTTTGGATGAGCGATGGCACTGCTGCAGGAACCCAACTGATCAAGGACATCAACCCCGGAAACAACTATTCGGATGCCAAATATTTTTGCGAATACAATGGGAAATTGTATTTTTCAGCCTATACAAATGCCGATGGCGAACAATTGTGGGTTACGGATGGAACAACTGCGGGAACGTTTAAGGCAAAGGACGTCTATCCGGGAAACTTATCCCAGATCTTTAAAACCATCGTCTACAACGGCCGGCTCTATTTCACGGCATTAACCCCAACGAATGGCCGTCAGTTGTTTCAGTATGAATCTTCTGCCGGCAACCTGACAGTGATCAGCCCTGCCACTATCACAATTGATGCCTGCGCCCCCGGGGGTTACCCTTCGTACCCCAGCCTTGTCAACGGCAGTTTTTTCTACCCGGCAGCCTATGAAACTGCAAAAGGAACAGAGTTTTATAAACTTACAACCCAGGCAGGGATAGCCCCTTCAGGAAAGATTCCGGCCATATCCCTTTTTCCCAACCCCGCGGAAGGTCTGGTCTCACTTTCTGCTGACATGGAGATCACTTCGGTCCGGATTCTCGACCATTTGGGGCGTGTCGTTTACCAGTCCACCACTGCAGGAATGACCAGCCTGGTTTTTGACTGTACATCCTTCGAGAACGAATTGTACCTGGTGGAGATCAAAATGGACGATAGAACCGTCACGGAAAAATTAATTGTTAAACATTAATATACAACTGATTCCGGCGGAAATTGGAGAAAGCGGATTCACAAGCTTTCCGCAGGAACAAAACATTGCCGGTTCTGCAACAGGTATATCCCCTGCTTTTATTTCCACCCCTGGCGGCATATCCAAATTATCACCGTTCTTAGAGAAAGATGGATTATTGCCCATTCCTGCGGCCGGTTTTACAAGACCACTGTCGTTTCCTGATTTATGGTATTTTTGTTGCTTAAAAACAGGACGCTTATCATGAAAAAAATAATACTGTTTTTCTTTCTTGTCCTTATCCTGAGTTCCGTTGTTATAGCACAGGTCAAGGTCTATAAAGGGACTTCAGCTTACAGTTCGGATGTAATCTGCACCGTCGAAAGTGGCAAAGTTTATAAGAAGTCATCTTCCTACACGTCGGACATTATCTGTCATGTTACAAAAAACCGGGTTTACAAAGGTAATTCCGACTACACCAGCGATGTGATCTATACCATTACTGATGGCAAGGTTTACAAAGGAACATCATCCTACACGTCGGATATAGAATTTACCATCAAAGACAGCAAGATCTACAAAGGAACTTCCTCCTATACCAGCGACATCGCAGCAACGATTGCAGACGGCAAGGTCTATAGCGGAACATCCTCCTATACTTCTGATATAGTGTTCACCATCCAGGGGAACCTTACCATTGAGGAGTTTGTGGCGGTTTGGTATACAGTTAAATACCATTATTGACCCGTCTGCTTTTGCAACCATTCAACAATCCGTACTTTTAAATTCAATATCGGAAATTTCAATGTGCCTTGCTGAATTATCTTTGATCTCCCAGGCCCCATCTCTTTCAATGATTGCGATGATCCCGATTGTTTTTGAAAGAATGATTTTCTCAAAACTCTGTGAAGGAACCTGGCCGGCGTTTACAAAAACCATCACCTGGGTATAGGTACGCCCATTTATTTCCAGTGTATCCGACTGATACGAATAAGACAAAAACTCATTGTTTACCATAATATCTGATTGCTCAGAGGCCCTGGAATTATTAAATCTGACGCTGATATTTAACGAAGATGAAGCCAGCATTACCTTTTCCTGTTTTTCCGATAAAGCAATAATGAAGGATAGCAATATTCCTTATGATAAATTAATCAGGTGTTAACCGCTCTGTCCTCAGTGGGGGCTCTGTTGGATAAACCTGCGTTATTTAACATCCTTTGCCGATTTGGATTGATCCGTCGGCATGTCCAAAAAAGCCACGTGCGGCAAAAAAAAGGTTGCCAAATTAGGGCAACCCTTTCCTCTGTAATGAATAAACCGGCTCAGATCCCGGGATTTAGAAATTCCGGTTTACTGCTGTTTGATCATTTTTTTTGTATCGACAATTTTACCATCTGCCACAAGGCTGTAGGTATACATTCCCGTGGAAAGATCATTTGCATAAACTTTTAACCGTCCTTCTCCACGTGCAGTAATTTCACTGATCTTTATCAGCTGATTTTTGCTGTTGTAGAATAAGATCCTTGCAACACCAATACCTTCGGGAATATAGAAAGTAATGGAGGTTTGTTCAGAAAACGGATTAGGCACATTCTGGTTCAACACAATGATATCTTCATCAGATAACGTAACATCCGACTGGTTCGCCAGCTTATCATGGTCGTTTCCGGCGCCGTTAATTTTATTGTTGCCGGTATTCAGCGCCATTGTAAGCAGTCTGATCATACTGTCCTGTTTCTGGTTTTGTTCCTGAAGTTGTTGTACCGAACGAATTAAGATTCCGATGAAGGCATCATAATTGACTGCCTTAAATGAAACCCCCTCACAGACTACCTTTCCGGCAGAATCAACAGTTGCAGGCTTTCCTGAATTAACGACCAGTTCGGGTAAAACTTTTTCCACCTCCTGCGCAATGACACCATACTGTCTTTTGTCACTGAAGTGCATGCCATATTTGTTATGCGTATCGTAATAGAAGGTTTTTGGCTTCAATTGTTTAATGATATTCAAGGCATTGCTGATGGTATCAACCTTTGTTTTAAACATCTGGTCAGACGTCACGGCAAACCCGGTACCGTTGGTCGGACCATTGATCCATACATCTCCGTCAAAAAAACCTGCATAGCCAACATTTGTTCCTGCAGTGGTAGTTGCCGTGGAATGACCATAAACACCAATGTTGACCCCGGAAGGATAAGTTGACGGGTTTGTAACGATTGTTGTAAATGCCCTTCCGGTAACCCCGATGTTTACAGCTGTGCCGCCAAATGCCTCAAAAATTCCTCCGTTTGTCGTGTTAGCTGCATATGCCGTAGCCTGAACACCGGTATTGCTGCTGGTACCTCCCGATGCCACTGCCTGCACCGCCACATTATCTGGTGCGTTTCCGGCAAGTGAAGAAAGTCCATAGTTGATGGTATTCCCTGCTGTTGCTGCTTCAAAATATCCGCCGAAGGCAGGTCCCCCCGGGGATGAAACGACCCCGGCCTGACCGTGAACCCCGATAGCCTGGCGGTCACCGCTGGCCACACCCCAAACTCCTGTTTCATGCGTTCCCGTACCTGTTGAGATTGCCGATCCGTAAACACCGGTATTGTTGGATAACAAGCCTCCGTATGTATTGGTGCCGTAGATGCTGTAGCTGTCGTTTGATGAACCCGGATCACTCTGAAATGATGTCGTTACATTTAATTTTCCTGGTTGTGACGGAGCTGTGCAGGGGAATCCGATGTTTACCTTTTGATTGTTGGTGCCATCACCGGAAAAGGTGAAGTCGAATGTGTTTAACGGAATCTCATGATTTGTGAGAAGAGGGTTCTGCGGGGATGTACAGCTGTTTCCAGGACCGCCGCTGCCAGAGGGTGCTGCAACATAAATCACATCACCATTGTTGTCTACGGCTAAGACTCCCTGTCCCGGGTTGGTAGTTACTGGCGAGATACTGGTCAGGTCCCTGAACCTTAGTCCGGAAGCTGCGGCCGATGGATTTGGTGCAGGTGTGTTGATTTCAAGCCAGTTGGAAGGGCCTGGGGTAATGCCGCTGAGGCCTACTCCGACCTTGACACTGCTGTTTCCCAGAACCATCTGGTTGCTGCCGGTTACAGAAGAAGCATCTCCAATTGCAATTGAGTTTTGCAGATTGGGCAGGCTTGGGCCTGCTGCTCCGCCAAGTGCCACATTGTTTGCTCCTGAAACATTGGCCGCACCGCTGCCGATACCGATGAAAACATCCTGGTACCCTGAAATAGTTGCAAGGCCGGCACCATTGCCCACAAAAGTACAATGAAGGCTGCTGACGCTGTTAAATCCCGCATGCCAGCCCACATAAACATCCTCATCCTGCGTTTCATTAAAACCGGCTCCCGAACCGATGAAAGTCGAATTATTTCCGAAAGTGTAGTTAAATCCAGCCCGGAAGCCCATAAACGTATTGTCAATGCCTGTTGAAAGGTTCATCCCGGTTTCACTGCCGACCATTGTGTTTTTGTTGCCAATTGCGGTGTTCACACTGGCTGTGTTATATCCCATGAAAGTGTTGCCGTTGCCGGATGTGAGGTTGGCTCCTGCGTTTACACCTGCAAAAAGGTTACTGGTATTTCCTTTATGCCAGAGAATTTCCCTGTTTCCAAGCTTATATGAACTGGCCGGGTTATCCACGTTCAGATTTCCGTTGCTTCCGCCCAATCCGATATCCAGTGCATTGGTGGGTGCAATAAAATTAATGCCGACATTGTTTGCGGGATAGAGATCTGTAATGTTGGTTCTGCAGATTGTATTACCCGTAGTAAATTTAGTGACATTATCAGTGAGCGGACCAGGGACCGG
>JBAXDH010000019.1:0-40354 GCA_037141055.1 bacterium
AATCGGGGATCCTCTCGATTGGTTTCAGAAAACGGCAGGTACTGGCAATCCTGTCGGGTGTAGCATTCCTGGCCGCACTGGCAGGGGCGGTTGCAGGCTCGGTACTGGGAATTCTCTACAATTATTTCCTCATCCTCGGATTAAACACTGTATGGAAGGAGGCCGTGAATACGCCGCTTCTTGTGATGCAGGTACGGATACCGGCACTTTTCACCGGTTTCGTTTCAGGGGCGGTCACTTCATTGACGGTTTTAACCTTTGTTTTACTGAAAAATCTCCGGAAACCACTTTCCGAACTTGTTAAAAACAGCACCGGGATCAGGGTGACAAAATACAATAAAAGCCGATTTACCTGCAGCATGGTGGTGGTGGTTGCCTGTTTTGGTGCCGCGCTGGCAATCATGCTCCGGCTCATGATTTCGGGGCAGGCAAGTCAGAACTCTTTGCTGCTGCTGGCGGGAGGACTCATTCTTCCCGGGGGCCTGGCACTTTTAAACCTGCTGCTGGTCAAAAAATCCCGATATCCCGTTAAAGAAATTCCGGGACTTACGGCACTGACAATTAAAAACCTGGCGCTGAACCGGGGCAGAACCATCACCGCGGTTGCCCTGTGTGCCCTGGGAACCTTCACCATCATCATCACCGGGGCAAACAGGAAGACCGCAGACGGTGATGAAAACAGCATGAAATCAGGAACGGGCGGTTTTCTTTTATGGTCCGAATCAACGCTTCCCGTCATGAATTCGCTGAATACCGCATCAGGAAAGGCGAAATACGGGCTGAATGACGAACCGGTGCTGCAAACGGCGGAGTTTATTCAGCTGACAAGCCTCGACGGCGATGATGCCAGCTGCCTCAACCTGAACCAGGTTTCACAACCCAAATTGCTCGGGGTACCCCCTGGAATCTTCGACCGCAGGAATGCCTTTACCTTTGTCGCCACCGATCGCATGGTGGACAAGGCTCATCCCTGGAAAGCCCTGTCAGCCGGCCTTTCCGGCGATGTAATTCCCGGGTTTGCCGATATGTCCGTCATCAAATGGGGACTTCGCAAATCACCCGGCGATACACTGCTCTATCGCGCTGAATCGGGGAAGGTGCTGAAAATAAAACTGGTGGGAGGCCTTGACAATTCAATCTTCCAGGGGCATATCCTTGTTTCCGACAGCCTTTTGCGCCTCTATTATCCATCGATGGCAGGTTCGCGCATCATGCTAACCGCGGGTTCGATCCTGCAGCAGAATACCATTGCACAAACGTTCGAAACCCTGTTTCGGGACTATGGAATGACGGCAATCCCGGCATCGGAGCGGCTTGCCTCCTTCAATGCCGTTGAAAACACCTATCTTTCCGTGTTCATGCTCCTTGGCGGCATGGGTGTGATCATCGGCACTGTCGGGCTGGGAATCGTCCTTGTCGCGAATATCGCCCGGCGACGCAGGGAATTTGCACTATACGGAGCGCTCGGGTTTAGCAAAAAATTCATTTTCCGGTTGATTCTTGCCGAACACCTCGTCGTCCTGCTGGCAGGTCTGTTCCTGGGAACATTCTCTGCTTGTGCCGGAATTATTCCCATGCTGTATGGTCCGAAAAACAATGTTCCCTGGATTTTTATTACAGGGATTCTGCTGGCGGTCCTCGCAAATGGCTTTCTCTGGATTTATTTCCCTGCCAGGAAAATAATTTCCCGCAATTTTATCTCCGGATTGAGGGTGGAATAATCCGGATTACGAATTACAACATGCCCTGGTTCAGGCAGAAATTATTTGATTCCAAAAATCTGTTTATCTTTACGATTCGGTAAAACCAAAAAAAGTTTTCTGCATGTTCCAACGGGTGCATTACTTTACTGATTATACTTCGGCTACCCGGAAGGCAAAAGCATAACAGCAAATGAAGAAAAAACTTGATTGCGTATTGCTTGTGGAAGATAATGAATCTTACAATTTCATTCATCGGAGGTACGTCGAAAAAGCAGGCATTACCGATCATATAGAAATTGCCGAAAACGGGAAAGAAGCCCTTGATTTTCTCAAAACCAAATGGACGGCACAACAGAAAGAAAAGGATTTTTGCCGGACCATGCTGATATTTCTTGACATCAACATGCCGATCATGAACGGTTGGGAATTTCTTGAAGAATACATGAAACTGGAGAATATAAAAAAGGAGAATATTACCATCATCATGCTTACGACATCCACAAGTTCCGCGGATATGGCAAAAACACTCAAGATTCTTGGCAGCGGATGCTTTCTGACCAAGCCACTGTCCCTGGAAATGCTGGACCAGGTCATGCAGGAACACTTCCCCGGTTGATCATTCCCCAACAGGCAGCACGCATCAATCGAGAAAATTTAAACAGTCTCTTACTCCCGATAATAATGGTCCGGAAAGAGCCATCCGAAATGTCAAAGTTGCAAACTGTTAAGCAAACGGGGCAACTGGTTGGTCATGTAAATCGGCAACGACAACAGTTGGATTGTAATTTCCGCCTGAGTTGTGCCGGACCTCACTTTTGTTTTAAAATTTCCGATTGAAGGGGTATCGGTGTTTATTCGAATTCCGGTTTTCAGTTTTTTCTCAAATAAATAAACATGCATTGATTTCAACGCACCTGTTTTTCCAGCTTTGACTTCTATCGGAAATATTGAATTGTCGTGCTGAAAAATAAAATCTATTTCCGCGTTGGAATTTCTTTCTTCCCTTACCCAATAAAATAATTGAGGTTCATCGAACGATGTTGTCAAAGCCAACAATTCCTGACAGACAAATTGTTCTGCCAAAGCGCCTTCGTTTATGGTGAAAAGTTTCAAAGGGTCAATGATCTGTATTTTACATAAATGGTTAGCCAAACCAATGTCTAAAAAGAATGCCTTGAAAATATCGGGGTTGAGGTGCGTTGTGAGAGGAATTCCAGCAGAAGCTGTATGTTTTACAAGGCTCACAACCCTGCTCATTTCAAGTTGGTAAAATGCCTCTTTCAAGTTGATTGAACGCACTTCATGGTCAATATTCACATATTTTATTTTCTTTCCGGTATTTCGGGCAACGTAATTAAACACACTGGTAAGATGCCGTTGCTGGCTTTTAGCGCCGTATTTTGCAAAATCGTACTGAAGGGATGTTAAAATACTGCTTTGAACGCGTTCAACATCAATTAACTTTCTATTTTCAGCAAACCCTTTGACAGCTTCGGGCATACCGCCAATAAAAATATAATACCGCATCAGATCAAGCAGTTTTTTGTGTATGGCTTCGCTGAAAGGCTCGCCTAACACAAAAGTGGCGATATAAGCAGCAAGTTTTTCTTCGGAGATTGCCCACAAAAACTCTTTGAAATTCATGGGGTTCATATGGCAGAACTCCACCCGGCCAACGGGCATTGATCGTTGTATTTCACTGAGTGCATGATCGAGCAACGAGCCGGCGGCAATGACATGAAGTTGCGGCATTTGTTCATAAAAATACCGCAGGCATACGATGGCATCCGGGCACGATTGAATTTCATCAATAAAGAGCAAGGTTTGCCCTGGTACAATATCGGTACTTTTCAATACCGACAACTCCTGTATGATGCTCACAGGATTGTTGGTTTTGAACATACTTTTCATTTCGGGCGATTCCTCCAGGTTAATGGTAACGGCGTTGGCAAACTGCTGCCTGGCAAATTCACTGACAGAATATGTTTTGCCAACCTGGCGGGCGCCTCGCACAACCAGCGGCTTCCGGTTTTCACGACCTTTCCATTCAATAAACAATTGGATAATATCTCTTTTCATGCTAAAATACAATTGTGTTAATGCAATTATTTTGCAAATATAAAAATGTTTTGATCGCCCCGCATCACATTCAGACCCCGTAGGGGTCGTATCCTGGTAGTTCAAAGGTTCACCGTAGTATCCCCGGCCCCATCGGGGTCGAATTATTGTTCACTGCCCAGCAAACAGTTGCCAATGAAAAATTACCGATGAAAAAGTAAAAGATAAAAGTGAATAGCCTGGTAAAGGGCCTCCCTCCCCTCCAAGGGATCGGTTGGGTGGTTCATTTGGGCCAGTAGAGGGGGGTCAGGGCCGCCGGCTTTTCATATTGAACATTTTCGATTACCACAATTTGTAACTATTCACCCCCTACAAATATAGGGCATTAATTTGGGAAAGAGAATGCAAAGGATTCAGGTTGTTTTTAATCGAGGTATCAATTACCGATCGCAGGATTGCAAACGACTCAGCTCCTGTGACTGATTTGAAGTTCGTTGTTTTCTCTTCTAAGCAGGATTATCTCAAGAAGTGGATTCACAACAATGTTTATATTTGTTGCAAAGTAACATCAGAAATAGTTGAAAACTACAGTAAAATCAGCTATTTGTCAAACAATCGACCAACCGAAAACGGTTAATAACGCTTAGGTTTAGGAAAAAAATAGAAAAATAACCTTGAAATTGTTAACAGCCCTTGGATTTAAGAAACAGGGGGTAAATAAATACATTTGCTCAAGTCAAATAATATTTCTGACTTCATCTCGATTTCTCTGATTTATAAACTATCTTTACCAAACATTCTCGTTACATTTCAGACGAACTCATGTTTGTAAAAGATTTTTTCTGAATCAGTTGAAACTCACCAGTCACCACAGCTTGTATAACTACCTGACTTACAAGACACTTCCATGGCAACAATCATAAACACATTCGAGAACCTTCCTGATTGGGTATATAAAAAATGGCAGGACGTCGCCGATCTATTGGCTGAAACGATGGGCATTCCCGCGGCATTGATCATGAGGGCGGAAAATAAAATCATGGAAGTGTTCATTTCAAGCCATTCGGAAAACAATCCCTACCAGGTGGGCGGTAAAGAAAAATGGCATGGTCTGTATTGTGAAACCGTCATTAAAACTCAAAAAAAATTAATTGTCAAAAATGCGACAAAAGATAAAGATTGGGAAAAAAATCCTGATATAAAACTCGGCATGATTGCTTACCTGGGGTTTCCGCTCAATTTTCCGGATGGTCAACCGTTTGGGACGCTCTGCGTTCTTGACACCAAGGAAAGGGTATTCACTTCCCAGAATGAAAAACTGATAGTGCAATTTAAGAATGTCATTGAATTGGATCTGGCATTATTGCAATCACTTGAATTTAAAACAAGCCGGTTAACTGCAAATGTTGTAAGGGAAATCACTGACCGCCAACAGGCAGAGAAAAAACTGCAGGAAAGCGAAAAACTCTATCGTACCTTGTTCGAAACCGCAGAAGATGCCATTTTGCTGTTTACCGATGGCACCTGGATTGATTGCAATGCAGGTGCTTTGAAAGTATTCGGCTGCACCCGGGAGCAGATCATTGGCGCGCATCCGCTCATGTTCTCACCTCCATCACAGCCTGGCGGACTTTCTTCTGAAGTGGAGGCGTTCAGGAAGATCAATCTTGCCTATGCAGGAGAACCTCAGCAGTTCGAATGGGAACACATTCACATGGATGGAACGCCTTTTGCAGCCGAAGTAAAGCTGAATCGGCTGGATTTGGACGGCAAGCCTTATATACAGGTAGTCGTAAGCGATGTGTCCGCACGCAAACTTGCAAATCAAGCGCTGAGCCTGGTGCAAAGCAGCCTGGAAGCCGCATCGGATTCTCTATACTGGGTTAAGCCTGATGGTACCATTGCCAATGTGAATGAGTCGGCTTGCCGTTTGCTTGGTTACACACGGGAAGAATTACTTCATCTGACAGTTCCGGACCTGGATGCTCATTACAACACAGGGGCATGGGCCTCGCATTTTAATGAACTCCGGAAATGCGGCACGCTAAAGTTCGAGTCGAAGCAAAGGGCAAAAGACGGCCGACAGATACCTGTTGAAATTGTCGCTAATTATATTTGCTTTGGTGATGAAGAATATAATTGCGCTTTTGTGCGCGATATCACCGGGCGCAAACAGGCAGAAGACAAATTAAAGGCAAGCGAACAACTGTATCGCACCCTGTTCAGCCAGGCTAACGAAGGTCTCATCCTGCTGACAATGGACGGAAAAATAGCTGAGCTCAACCAATCCTTTGCAGACATGCATGGTTACACAATAGAGGAGATGAAGAACATGGATATAAAAGATCTGGATGTTCTCGGGGATGGTGCGTTTGACCAACGAGATGCTGTTATGCAACGCATATATGACGGTGAGACAGTTCGTTTTGAGGTTGAACATTACCATAAAAACGGCCACAGCTTTTTTCTCAGCGATACTGTAAGTTTAATAACCATCGCCGGACAGCAGTTTTTTCTTGCATTCCACCAGGATATTACCGAACGTAAACAGGCCGAAGAAAGGCTCCTGCATAGTGAACGTAATCTTAAGGAATCGCAGAAATTGGCAGGCCTTGGAACTTTTGATCTTGATATACATGCAGGAATCTTCAGAACATCTGATATATTGAATGAACTGTTTGGCGTTGATGACAATTATGATCACAGCATCAGCGGATGGGCAGCCCTGATACATCCCGAAGACCGTGACAAGGTGGTCAGCTATTTACTGAACGATGTAATCGGCAACATGCAGCCCGGCGATATCGAATTTCGTTTTGTTCGCTATAACGACAAGGCCACTCGCTGGATGCACGCATTGGGTAAATTAGAACTCCATGCTGACGGCCATCCCATTATATTGCACGGTACTTCACAGGATATTACGGAACGGAAGGAGTCGGAAATAAAGATTCTTGAATTAAACCTGGATCTGGAACTGCGTGTGAAGCAACGAACATCCGAACTGGAAGCAGCCAACAAAGAAATGGAAGCATTTTCTTACTCCGTTTCTCATGATCTGAAAACGCCTTTAAGGCATATCACCGGGCTTATTGGTCTTTTTCGCGGGATTAAGTCAAAAGAATTAAACGATGAAGAGCTCGGATACCTTGAAATTATTGCTTCCTCCGCCTCGGATATGGGAAAATTGATTGATGCCATTCTTTCCTTCTCGAGGCTGAGCAGTTATGAATTGCAAAAAAAACGGATCATTTCAGCTGAAATGGTTCCGCAGGTTATTGCCTTTTTTAATCCGGAAATTCAGAACAGAAAAATCACCTTTCACATTGAACCCCTGCCCGATGTTTATGCCGATGAAGATCTGATCAGGCAGGTTTGGATCAACCTGATCTCGAATGCCATAAAATATACCATGAAAAAGCCGGAAGCGGAAATAGAGATTGGCAGCACTTCATCCGGCAACGAGATTACTTTTTTCGTAAAAGATAACGGAGCCGGTTTTAACGTGAAATATGCTGAAAAACTATTCGGTGTATTTCAACGACTTCATAAATCAAGCGATTTTGAAGGAGTCGGGATCGGCCTGGCCAATGTGAACCGGATCGTTAAGCGACACGGAGGCCATTGCCGTGCCGAAGGTGAACCGGATAAAGGAGCGACATTTTATTTTAGCCTGCCCGAAACAGCTCCGGAAACCTGAACCCCCGACCTGATAATTACAACCTCACAAAAAACTCTTTTTCACCGCTGAGTGGATATTACGCCATTGACAGTTACCCGAAGATAAATCGGAACCATTCCATGGCTATCAACTCTACTTTGGCGGATGTAAAACCAAAGGTTAAATGTGTTTCTCCCATTCATGTTGCTGATTTTATGGGAGTTGAATAATTAGACCATGGTCACGATTTGGTCATGAAACAGGATAAATCAAGTGAAAATTTGGGTTTTAATACAGGGGTAAAAACTAAACCCAAACCCCGTTAATTCTATTAGCGTGGTCTGGGTTTCTCCGAATTTGACTCTTTCAAGTCTTTGTTAATGAGCCTCTCAGGGGACTTGAACCCCCGACCTACTAATTACGAATCAGTTGCTCTACCAACTGAGCTAAAGAGGCATGACCCCCACCCCGATCCCCTCCCCCAATCAGGGGAGGGGGCAGGGGGAGGGGTAGTCGGGATGAGAAGACTCGAACTTCCGACCCCCGCGTCCCGAACGCGGTGCGCTAGCCAACTGCGCTACATCCCGATGATTTGAAATTGGTAAAATAAGAACACTGATTAATCAGGGGCGACTTGCCCTGCGATTAAGGGCTGCAAATTTACGAATTAATTTTCGTAATACGCAACAGCTAATTTCACTAGCTTTGACAAGAATTTCAAAAGCCAGCAATTTTATTTTATATGTTTCATTTCGAAAAGAATAGGTGGCTCATTGTTGCCATGTTTGTTTCATTCGCCACGGCCGGTTGCAAAGGTGATCGCAAGGAACAACCCGGCAGTTCAGGCCAAAAAACCATGACGGTCGGAGGAATGATCGTCCGGCAGGAGACCCTGGAGAACAGCATAATTTCAACCGGAAATGTCATTGCCAACGAAGAGGTTGAACTCCGCAGCGAAGTTCCGGGACGGATTGTCGCCATCAATTTCGAGGAAGGGACCCGTGTGGAGAAAGGAAGCCTGCTGCTTAAAATTGACGACCGGGAATTACAGGCGCAATTGAAAAAACTCCAGGTTGATGAAAAACAGGCAAAAGACGATCTCTTCCGGAAGGAAAAACTCCTGGAACTAAAGGCCGTAAGCCAGGAAGAGTATGACAAGGCTTTCAACACACACGGGATCGTGATGGCTGAAATCGACCTGTTAAGAACCCAGATCTCGAAAACGGAAATCTATGCTCCCTTCAGCGGGCAGATAGGGCTTCGCGAAGTCAGCCCCGGCGGGTTTGTCTCCTCTTCAACGCTTGTCGCCCGCCTGCAGCAAACGGACCCTGTTAAAATTGACTTTGCGATACCCGAGAAATATCGCGGGAAAGTTCAAAAAGGAACCATGATCAAATTCCATGTGGAAGGCAATGAGAATCCCTTCACCGGGCATGTTTACGCCATCGAACCAAAGATCGACCTGGCAACACGCAATGTATCCCTGCGGGCGTTATGTCCCAACCCGGGAGGAACCCTTATCCCCGGCTCCTTTGCCAGGGTCGACATCGTTCTCGATAACATTCCGGACGCCCTGGTCATTCCTTCGGAAGCGGTCATTCCACAGATGAATGGCGAGAAAGTATTTGTCTGCAGGAACGGGAAAGCCACGTCACTGATCATCCGCACGGGCATCCGGACTGAGCGGGAGGTGGAGGTAACCGACGGGTTAAATCCGGGAGACACACTGATAACCACCGGGTTGCTCCAATTGCGTGAAGACGCGGCCGTTAAAATCAGACTTCCCAAATGAACATTTCATCGTTAAGCATTAACAGGCCCGTACTCGCCACGGTGGTGTCATTGCTGATCGTCCTTTTCGGCGTCATTGGCTATTCTTTTTTAGGAGTGCGGGAATTTCCTTCCGTCGACCCCCCTGTGGTCACTGTTACCACGAACTACATCGGCGCAAATGCAGACGTGATCGAATCGCAGATCACCGAACCACTCGAAGAATCCATCAACGGCATTGCAGGGATCAGGTCGCTGACCTCGATAAGCAGCGACGGCCGCAGCAACATCACTGTGGAATTTGAACTTGGCGTAGACATGGAAGCCGCCTCCAACGACGTTCGCGACCGGGTTTCGAGAGCCATACGCAGCATTCCGCCTGACACGGATCCGCCCATCGTCACAAAATCGGATGCCGATGCCAACCCGATCTATGCGCTCACCCTGCAAAGCAACGCCCGGGACCTGATGGAACTCTCCGACATTGCCAACAACGTATTCAAGGAGCGGCTTCAGACAATCCAGGGAGTGAGTGAAATCAGGATATGGGGTGAACGCAAATATTCCATAAAGTTACTGCTTGACCCTGCAAAGCTGGCAAGTTACCGTCTCACCCCCGGAGATGTGCGCAATGCGTTGTCGCGTGAAAACATTGAACTGCCTACGGGCAGAATTGAAGGGTACGGAACCGAACTCACCATCCGGACAAAAGGACGGCTTACCTCCCCTGCCGAATTCAACGACATGATCATCGAGGAACGGAGCGGAACTGTTATCCGGATGCGTGATGTGGGAACGGCAAAACTGCTCCCTGAAAATGAACGGACGATCATGAAAGGCAACGGCGGCGTTCCCATGATCGGGGTCGGAATAACCCCGCAACCGGGTGCGAACCAGATTGAAATAGCCGACGAGGTTTACAAACGGGTCGCCCAGTTGAAAAAGGAAATCCCGGCAGACATCATGGTGAGCACCAACCTTGACACCACGCTCAGCATCCGCAAGGCCATCACGGAGGTCGAGGAGACCATCCTCATCGCATTCGGGCTTGTTTTGCTGGTCATTTTTGCATTTCTGCGCAGTTGGAAAACCACCCTGATCCCGATCATTGCCATCCCGATTTCACTGGTCAGCGGTTTCTTTATCATGTACATTGCAGGATTTTCCATCAACATACTCACCCTGCTGGGCATTGTCCTGGCCACAGGACTGGTGGTGGACGATGCCATCGTGGTGCTTGAAAACATCTACCATAAAATCGAGGGTGGCATGGATCCCATTGAAGCCGGGCACCGGGGTTCCAATGAAATTTATTTCGCCATTCTTTCAACCACCATCACACTGGCTGCTGTATTCCTTCCGATCATATTCCTCCAGGGACTTACCGGCAGGTTGTTCCGTGAGTTCGGCATCGTGGTGGCTGGAACCGTTTTGGTTTCAGCGCTGGTTTCGCTCACGCTCACTCCCATGATGAGCGCGCATACGCTGCGCAAACCAGTCCGTCACAATGCCCTGTTCACCTTTACGGAGAACATGCTGAACAGGCTCACCGACAGTTACAACCGGTCGCTTCGTGCCTTTATCGTGTACCGGTGGCTGGCCATCCTTGTCATGCTGGTTTCGCTGGGGATCATCCTTGGAATCGGGATGCTGATTCCGTCGGAACTTGCGCCGATGGAAGATAAAAGCCGCATGCAGCTGATGTCTACCGCGCCGGAGGGAACCTCCTTCGAACTCATGGAGCGGTACATGAACCAGATGATCTCGGTGGTGGATACCATTCCTGAAAAGGAATCGATCCTTGCAATCACCGCTCCCGGGTTTGGTTCGTCTTCGTCGACCAACACCGGGTTTATCAGGATCGGGCTTACGCAGCCGGAAAACAGGCAAAGGTCCCAGCAGGAGGTTGCCGATGAGATCGGGATGATTGCCAAACGCTTCAATTTTGCCAGGAGTTTCGTGATCCAGGAGCAGACCATCGGAGGCGGGCGTAATGCCGGGCTGCCGGTACAATACGTCGTTCTTGCCCCGGATTTTGATAAACTGAAGAAGTTTTTACCCAAATTCATGGAACAGGCGCAGGCCAGCTCAAAATTCCAGGTTGTCGACCTCAACCTGAAATTCAACAAACCGGAGCTTGCCGTCGAAATCGACCGTGACAGGGCACGATCCCTCGGAATCAACGTACGTGATATCGCGGAAACGCTGCAGCTCTATTTCAGCGGACAGCGTTACGGATATTTTATCATGAACAGCAAGCAATACCAGGTGATAGGCCAGGCCGACCGGTCAAACAGGGATAAGCCGCTGGATCTCAGCTCTGTTTACATCCGGAATAACAGGGGAGAACTGATCCAGCTTGACAATGTTGTAAAACTGAAGGAACAGAGCAACCCTCCGCAGCTGTTTCGCTACAACCGTTATGTTTCTGCGACTGTTTCCGCCCAAACGGCCAAAGGCGTCACCCTTGGCCAGGGCATTGAAGAAATGCGAAAAATCGGGAAAGCAACGTTCGACGACTCATTTGCATCCGCCCTGGCCGGCACTTCCAAGGAGTTCGAAGACAGTTCGGGCAGCCTGCTGTTCGCGCTGATGCTGGCGCTTGTACTTGTTTTCCTGATTCTTTCGGCACAGTTTGAAAGTTTCATCGATCCGCTCATCATCATGTTTACAGTGCCGCTTGCACTCGCGGGCGCGATTCTTTCACTATGGCTTTTCGGGCAAACCCTGAATATCTTCAGCGAGATCGGGGTCATTGTTTTGATCGGCATCGTGACCAAGAACGGCATTTTAATCGTTGAATTTGCAAACCAGCGGAAAAAAGACGGGCTGAACCTTCGCGATGCCGTGATTGATGCAGCAACACGTCGCCTGCGTCCCATACTGATGACGAGCCTTGCCACCGCGCTGGGAGCCCTGCCGATTGCGATGGCACTGGGTGCCGCCTCCCGCAGCCGGGTGCCGATGGGCATCACCATTATCGGGGGGCTTATTTTTTCCCTGGTATTGACCCTTTATGTAATTCCGGCGTTATACACCTATCTGTCAAGATCAAAAGTCAAATAGCAAATTTAAAATTCAAATGTTTACTTCGCCTGTTTCTTTGCCCCGGTCACCATTCAATATTCAATATTCAATATTCAATATTCGTATTATCATCCTTGTCGTACAGGCAGCCATCCTGGCATCATCTGCCAGTTCACAGGAGGTGATTTCCCTGCAAAAAGCGCTGGAAACCGGCCTGAAGAACAATTACTCCATCACGCTGCAGCAAAATGATGCGCGGATAGCCGGAAACAACAACACCATCGGAAATGCCGGGTTCCTTCCTTCGCTCGATCTGAATGCCAGCCAGAACAACACCATCAGCACCACGCACCAGGAACAGTTCAGCGGAACCGTGAAAGATGTGGCCAACGGGAAGAGCAATACCCTGAATGTCGGGGCCCAGCTGAACTGGACGTTATTCGACGGGCTGAACATGTTTGTGAGTAAAAAAATGCTGGGCGTGCTCGAAGATCTCGGCGAAAATGGCACCAGGATCGTCGTCGAAGGCACAGTGTCTGACATTTCCCTGACCTATTACGGCATCATCCAGATGAAAAAACTGGTCAGGGTTGCCCGCGATGCCGTTGATCTTTCGATGCAGCGCAAAAGAATTGCCGCCGCGAAGGTCTCGCTTGGTTCGGGTTCGCAGCTGATGTTGCTGCAGTCGACCGTCGATCTCAATGCCGACAGCACGCGCCTCATCAGGCAGCTTGTGATACTGGCCAATACCCACGCCGACCTGAACCAGCTTCTTGCCCGCGACCCGGCAACACCATTTGAAATTCATGATTCGATCCTTCTGGGACTGCCCAGACCATACGACACCATCCTGGCAGAGGCTTCGAGGCAGAATTCACAGCTCATCGCGGCACGCCTGAACCAGAGCCTCTCCTCGCTTGGAGTGCGGCAGGCCCAGTCCGACCGCTATCCCCGGCTCAATTTAACAGCCGGGTACAACTACGGAACGTTGAGTTCGCAAAGCGGGTTCCTGCAATACAACCGGAGTTACGGACCATCATACGGGTTAACCCTTACCTACAGCCTTTTCAACGGGTTCAACGTGAACCGTGCGGTGAAAAATGCAAAAATCCTGATGAATTCAGGAGAAATCGAGGTCCAGGATGCCATGCTTGTGCTGCAGACAAACCTGTACAAAATCCACCGGGAGTTCCTTGCGAATCTTGAAATCGTAAAAATGCAGCTGGCCAACGTGGAAGTTGCCGGCGAAAATGTAAATATCGCCTTTGAAAAGTACAAACTGGGGAGCATCAATGACATCGAACTTCGTGAAATCCAGCAAAAACTGATCGATGCGGAATACCAGCTTATCTCCTCCCAGGTTGAAGCTAAAAAGGCAGAAGTTGAACTTGACCGGCTCAGCGGGGAGTTGCTCAAAAAACCAGGATTCTGACACTTACCAGGTATCGGGAACCGTAACCGGCACCATCCCGGAATGAATGAAATCAAAAAATGATTTGATGAAGATCAGAACCAGACTTTCACTGCTCGCTGCAATGTTACTGATTGCAGCAATTCCCGGGAACGGCCAGCGGAATTTTACGGAACGGCAGAAGGCAGACCAATGTGAAAAAATCAAATCCGGCTGCCGCCATGCATGGACAGGCTATAAGAAATACGCTGCGGGCTTCGACGCGCTGAAACCGATCAGTAAAAAAGGCCGCAACTGGTATGGCGTTTCGTTCCTGATGACCCCCGTGGATGCCTTCGATACATTTTACCTTCTTGGCCTGAAAGAAGAGGCGAAAGAGGCAAAGGAGATGATGGTTTCCGGGTTGAATTTCAACGTGGACCAGGAGGTTCAGCTGTTTGAAGTCAACATCCGGCTCCTCGGGGGATTGCTCTCGGCATTCGAACTGTCGGGAGACACCGCATTGCTGAACCTTGCCCGGGATCTTGGCCTTCGGTTGCTTCCGGCATTCATTTCACCAACGGGAATGCCCTATCGCTTCGTGAACCTTCAAACCGGCAAGACCCGCGATGCCATCAGCAACCCGGCTGAAACAGGCACATACCTGCTGGAATTCGGAAAACTTACGCAGTTCACCGGTGATTCGGCTTTTTACCAGGTTGCCAGGAAAGCAGCCTTTGAAGTTTACAAACGCCGCAGCGACATTGACCTGGTTGGAACCACCATCGATGTAAATACCGGGAAATGGATAAATACCGAAAGCCAGATCGGGGCCCGCATCGACTCCTATTACGAATACCTTTATAAGGCCTGGCTGCTGTTCGGGGATAAGGATTGCAAACAGGCATGGGAGATTCACAACAAAGCGATAAAAAAATACATGCTGACCGAAGTTTCATCCGGTTGGTATTTCACCCGGGTGGATATGAAATCCGGCAAGGAAACCCATTCCCTGTACGGAGCCCTGGACGCTTACTATGCAGGAATACTGGCCTTATCCGGGGACATCGCCACGGCAGGAAATATTCAGAAAGGCAACTTTTACATGTGGAAAACCTTCAACCTGGAACCGGAAGAGTTTAATTTCAGAACAGGCAAAGTGCTGTACCCGGAATACCCGCTGCGCCCGGAGAATATAGAAAGCTGCTTTTACCTCTACCGTAAAACCGGGAACCATGAATACCTGCGCATGGGTCAGAAAATGATCGGTGATATCCTCACAAAGTGCAAAACTGAGGCCGGATATGCCGAAATGAAAAATGTGATCACCCTCGAGAAGTCTGATTCGATGGAAAGTTTCTTCCTCGCTGAAACCCTCAAATATGCCTACCTCCTTTTTGCCCCCGAAAACACTCTTGATCTGAGCAAGGTCGTTTTTAACACCGAAGCGCACCCGTTGAAAGTGACAAGTAACAAGTGACAAGTGACAAATGACAAATGACAAATGACAAGTGACAGGTTGCTATTACTCATCACTTCCCCTGTTACCCTGTTACTTTGTTACCCTGTTACCCTGTTACCCTGTTACTTTGTTACCCTGTTACTTTGTTACCCTGTTACTTTGTTACCCTGTTACCCTGTTACTTTGTTACTTTGTTACTTTGTCACCTTGTTACCCTGTCACCATTTTTCGTAACTTTGTCAAAATAATTGAGCAATTTGACATTTCACGATTTTGGTTTTGAGGCGCGTTTAATAGAAGGTATCGAAGCATTGGGGTATGAGAGCGCCACCCCGATCCAGGAGCAGGCCATCCCTGCCATCCTTGCCGGCAAAGACCTAATTGGTTCAGCCCAGACCGGTACCGGAAAAACAGCGGCATTCCTGCTGCCGATCATCCAGAAAATTATTTCAATACCCCACGATGATGCCATCAAGGCATTGGTGATCGTGCCTACAAGGGAACTTGCCCAGCAGATAGACCAGCACATGGAGGGACTCTCCTATTTCACTCCCGTAAGTTCCATCCCTGTTTATGGCGGTACCGACGGCGCTTCCTTTTCCAGGGAACGGCAGGCGCTTGCCAACGGGGCTGATATGGTGATTTGTACACCGGGCCGGATGATCGCGCACCTGAACATGGGCTATGTGAACCTTTCCAGTCTCAGGTACCTGATCCTGGATGAGGCGGACAGGATGCTTGACATGGGGTTTTACGACGACATCCTCAAGATTATGTCGTATGTTCCGGCAAACCGGCAAACACTTTGCTTTACGGCAACGATGCCTAAAGACATGCGTGAACTTGCACGAAAAATCCTGAAAGATCCCGTTGAAATCAACATCGCCGTTTCAAAGCCGGCCGAAAACATCCTTCAGATGGCCTATGTCGTTTACGACGCCCAGAAAATTCCGCTGGTTCAATACCTGCTGAAGGATCTCAAACTGAAGACCATCCTCATCTTCTGCTCGACAAAAAGTGCAACCAAGCAACTGAGTGCGGCGTTGAAAAAATTGCGGCTCAATGCAGAAGAAATCCATTCGGATCTTGATCAGCCGGAACGTGACAAGGTCATGAACAGGTTCAGGAGCAGGGAGTTGAATATTCTCGTGGCCACCGATATTGTTTCACGCGGCATCGACGTCGAAGACATTGACATGGTAATCAATTACGATGTGCCCAACGACGGCGAGGACTATATCCACCGCATCGGCCGTACGGCGCGGGCACAGGCAAAAGGAGCCGCCATCACCCTGATCAATGAAAAAGACCAGGGCAAATTTGCCACCATTGAAAGACTGCTTGACAAATCCATCCACAAGGGAGCGATACCGGTGCATCTTGGGGAGGGACCCGCATTTGACCCGAAAAAGCACAGACCCACCTTTCGGAAGGGTGGTTTCAGGAAAAAATAGTCCGCGTTTAAAATTTACGATTGTACGATTTACGATTGCAGATTGAATCGTAAATATATCATATCCCCAAAGTTTTTTATTTTTTTTTAATTGTTATTAAGTTTTTATATCTATCTTTGCGAATATTATTTTTTAAATTAGATTATTATTATGAAAAATGGAAAAGTAAAATTCTTTAATGAGTCAAAAGGATTTGGATTTATTATGGACTCCGAGACAGGCAAAGAATATTTCGTTCATGCCTCTGGTTTAATTGACCGTATCCGGGAAAATGACGAAGTAACATTCGACCTGACCGAAGGTAAAAAAGGATTAAATGCTGTAAATGTTAAACTGGTATAAGCTTAACCAAAAACGATTTTAATCTTAGAGGCTGTCCCAAAAGGACAGCCTCTTTTGTTTAGTGCCACCTGAATATTTTCATCCCCGCAACAAAGAATACAAGTCCGGTCAAAGCAAGAACAATCATCGGCATGGCCGTTTCAGAAAACCCGGCTCCTTCGATCATGATGCTGCGGATCCCGTCGGCCATCATGGTAAGCGGGAATTTCTGAATTACCGGAATGCTCCATTCCGGGAAGTTGTGATAACTGAAGAACACCCCCGACAGCACCATCATGGGCATGCTCAGCGCATTGATCAGCCCGTTCCCTATTTCGGTTTTGGCAGTGTGTGATGAAATGAAAATGGCAATTCCGGCAAAAGCGAAATTTCCGGCGACGAACAGGGCAAACAAGGCTGCCACATTCCCCTGGATGGTGATGTTAAACGCAAGCCAGGCCGCCAGGAAAAGCAATCCCGCTTCCACGAAATTCATCACGACCCTCACGGTGATCAATGCCATCAGGAAATTAGACCGTTTCATGGGCGTGGCGACCATCCTGCGCAAAAGTTTCTTCGACCGCCGCTCGATGATGGCATAACTGACGCCCCACATGCACGACATCATCACGCCCATGGCAATCAGCCCAGGAACCAGGAAATCGATGTAGCGGGTTCCGCTGACGGTCAGGAGACTGATCTCCGTTTCCGGTTTCTTTGCCACAGGGCCGGCCGTGTTCAGCAATTTTGACAGCTTCAGGTAGGTGAGCTGGGCATCGGGGTTCATCGGGTCAAAATGATACTGCACCCTCCCGTTTTTTTCATCCAGAACGATGTTCAGATTCCCGCGTTTGAGGGAAACCATCGCGTCCTTCCAGGATAATGACTTGAATATAAAGGTGGTATTCCCGAGTTTATCGTCCGGGATGGTGACTTTCCGGGTGAGGACGCCGTTTTTATCCTGCCCGGGAATGGCTTTGTTGGTCAGCAGAAATGACAGCAGCACGGAAGCCGTATCCGATGAGGAATTCATCAGGTGGTTCCGGCCAATGACCGCAACCTCGGTGGAGATGTCCTTTTTCTTTGTAAATGCGACACCTAATCCAAGCGACATCAGGATCGGGAAAACGATGCCCCAGAACAGCACGCCCGGTTCACGGATCAGCTCCCTTACATTGGCCATGATCAGCTGGTATGGCTGGCTGTTTGAAATGCGTTCAATCATGGAGATGGCGCCCGGTTAGTGAAATGAAAAGGTCATCAAGGGTTATCCTGCGGGTTTCGACCGGTTTTACCGGCAAATCGAGGATATCGCCCAGCAGTTCGGCAATCGTTCCCTGCTTTAATATTTTTCCGTGGTCGAGGATCACGATGTAATCGCATAATTGCTCCGCCTCCTCCATATAATGAGTGGTCAGGATCAGCGATGTGTCCGATTGATCTTTCAGTTTGTTAAGGATGGCCCAGATCTCCCGCCGGGCATTCGGATCGAGCCCGGTGGTGGGTTCATCAAGCAGCAATATTTTCGGTTTGTTGATCAGGGCGATTCCGAGAGCAAGTCTCTGCCGCTGACCACCGGACAAATTGACCACCCATGCCTTGCGTTTTTCTTCCAGGGCAATCAGTTGCAGCACCTCTTCACACCGCTCCTTCCCTATCCCGAAAAAACTGGCAAACATTCTCATCGTTTCCCATACATTCAGTTTGTCGATGAAATGGGTCTCCTGGAGCGAAAGGCCGATCATCTGACGAAGGTACTTTTCATTTCCTTTCCAGGGTTTCCCCAAAATCAGGATCTCGCCGTGATCGGGATGCTGAATGCCCTCGATCATCTCGACCAGCGTTGTTTTGCCTGCCCCGTTCGGGCCCAAAATTGCCACGAACTGTCCTGCGCTTATGAGCAGATCGATCCCCCTGACAGCCTGAACTGTCTTGAACGACTTCTGAACGTTCCTTACTTCGATTACCGTTTCCCTGCTCATTTCAATTCTTTCCACCGTGCCTCCATGACCCTGTAGGGATACCTGGTGATCATCTGCCGGGCATTGGAGCATGCGATTTTATGTATTTTTATTCCCTGTGTGACGCTTACAAACGCAAAAATAGAGTTGCCCGGCATCGGGTCGCAGCAGCGTGCGAACTGGTAATGCAGGGATTTAATCTTTGGATCAATGATCACGAAATCCTCCCTGCCGGTCATCACCTCCGAAACCCGCTCGGGGAAAGTCTCCTCCTTTACCACCGCGGCCGGGGCTCCCGGGTCAGGTTCCGCCAGGGCTTTCTTGATTTTACTCTGATCTGCCTTGCCTTCGCCAAAGCGCTGGTAAAGTTCCAGAATGCTGTCGCATCCGAAATATGCCGCCAGCTTGTTCACCAGGGGATCGGTAAACTCGAGTCCCAGCTGGGCCACTTTATTTTTAATGATCTCTTTGCCGAAATCAGCCTCTTTGTATGCCTCCATTTTCAAGGCATGCTTGACGCGCAAAAGGTTCCTGGGGCTTTTGACAATTTCCAGCCAGCCCGGGTTCGGCTTCTGGTTTTTCGAGGTCAGTATCTTAACCATATCCCCGTTTTGCAGGATATGTTTCAGCGGCACCATCTTCCCGTTGACAATTGCCCCGGTGCAGGTAGAACCGATTTCAGAATGGATCTCAAATGCAAAATCCAGGACGGAATAACCGGATTTAAGTCTTTTCAGGTCTCCTTTGGGCGTGAAAATGAAAATCTCATCCGAGTACAACGCTTTTTTCTCCCGGCTGACCGACTTTTCCGGTGAGGACTGCAATGGTTTTTCAAGCAATTCGCGGATGCCGGCATAGAAGGCATCCCTCGTTTCAGACCTGCTCCCCGATTTGTATTTCCAGTGAGCAGCAAAACCCTTTTCCGCAACTTCATCCATGCGGCGCGTCCTGATCTGGACCTCAACCCACCTGCCTTCCGGACCTATGACGGTTGTGTGGAGCGATTCATAGCCTGTAGGTTTCGGGAACGAAATCCAGTCACGCAACCGGCGGGGATTTGGCGTATAGATGTCCGTAACGAGTGAATAAATCTTCCAGCAATCGGCTGCATCATTCTCCACGGTATTGTACAGGATCACCCGGATGGCAAAGAGGTCGTACACTTTTTCAAACTCGACTTTCTGCGTCAGCATCTTCCTGTGTATGGAAGGAATTGATTTCACACGGGTTTTCAATTCGCAGTCGAAACCGTGTTCGACAAGCTGCCGCTCAATCGGCTTGATAAACTCTGCTGTATAGAGGTCACGATCGGATTTTGTATCCCTTAATTTTGTCGCTATGAGCGCATATGTTTCCGGATCGAGGAACCTCATCACCCGGTCTTCAAGTTCATTTTTGATCTGGTACAGGCCAAGACGATGGGCAATCGGGATAAACAGCGCCTGGGTTTCCCCTGCAATCACACGTTGCTTTTCAACCGGGTAACCGGCAAGGTGGCGCATGTCGTAAAGCCGCATACCCAGCCGTATGAGCAGGACACGGATATCATCGGACAATGTTAAAAGCAACCCGATGAAATTCTCCGTATTGGTGCTGTACTTTTTTAAATCGAGCCGTTCCAGCCTATGGATGCCCTCGATCAGACCCCTTACCTGGGTTCCGTATTCAAGATCTATTGCACCGGGAGTTAATATCCCTTTGTCTGCAAGATTTTTGAGAATCAGGCATTTAACCGATGCAGGCCCCAGGTTCATCTCTTCAAGGATAATGCCTGCGGTTTCCAGGACCATTTCAGCATACCCTGAATCCTCATCCCTTTCCGACTGGTTGAGCATTGCCGCAAATGCTTTTCGGAGGATGGTTCTTTCCCCGTTCAGCCTCTCGAATTCAAGAAGTTTTTCAAAGGTCAGATGCCCGAAAGAATTATCCGTAACGGTATTCACCAGATCGAAAGAATAAATTAATATTAAGCGGGGCAAAGTTACGGCAGATATTTCATAAATAGTTTGTATAATTTAGAATTATTCTTAATTTAGTACGCGGTTATTTCAACCCCGGGAACAGCGACCATTCTCCGTCAACTCATTGTTTTTCAGATATAAAATATGTTTCGCATCGAAAGCAAAATTAAGACCGGCAGCCCGGAATACCAGCAAAACCGGGAGGAATTCCTGAAATTACTGGGGCGTTACAATGGCATCCTGGCAAGCGTCAGGCAGGGCGGGCCCGGGCACCTTGTGGCAAGGCACAAAGAGCGCGGCAAATTGCTTGCCCGCGAGCGGATTGACCTGCTGGTCGACCGGAATACTCCCTTCATCGAACTTTCGGCCCTTGCTGCATACGGTCTTTACGACGGCGGATTCCCGTCGGCCGGGATTGTTACCGGCATCGGCGTCATCCACGGGAAAGAGGTGATGATCCTGGCCAATGATGCCACCGTTAAAGGAGGCACCTATGTAAAAGAAACCATTAAAAAGCACGTCAGGGCCCAGGAAATCGCACTTGAAAACCGCCTGCCATGTGTTTATCTTGTTGATTCGGGCGGCGTATTTCTTCCGGAGCAGGCAAGTGTATTCCCGGATAAATATGACTTCGGCCGATTTTTCTTTAACCAGGCAAGGCTTTCATCCAAAGGAATTCCCCAGATTTCGGTCGTGATGGGCTCCTGTACCGCGGGCGGTGCCTACGTGCCTGCGATGAGCGACGAAACCATCATTGTCCGCAACCAGGGAACCATTTTTATCGGCGGCCCGCCCCTGGTAAAAGCTGCCACAGGCGAAGAGGTCACTGCCGAAGACCTCGGAGGCGCCGAAGTGCACACAATGATCTCAGGGGTAGCGGATCACCTGGCCGAAAACGACGTTCATGCCATCCAGATATGCAGGAACATCTTCGAATCCATCCAGCGGCAGGAGTACCAGGAACTGGATGTGCATCCCATCGAACCACCGTTTTACGATCCGGAGGAGTTATACGGGATTCTCCCGATCGATCTGAAAAAACCGGTCGATTCAAAAGAAATCATTGCCCGGATCGTCGATGGAAGCCTCTTCCACGAATTCAAGGAGCGTTACGCCCCCACCATCACAACAGGTTTTGCCCGGATCATGGGTTACCCGGTCGGAATCCTCGCCAATAACGGCGTTCTGTTCGGGGAAACCGCCCTTAAAGGTGCCCATTTCGTGGAACTCTGCACTTCCAGGAACATCCCGATCCTCTTTTTACAGAACATCACCGGGTTTATTGTCGGAAAACAATATGAACGTGCCGGCATCGCACGCGACGGGGCAAAATTTGTTCACGCCGTAGCCAATGCCAATGTGCCAAAGTTCACAGTGGTTTTTGGAGGCTCGTTCGGGGCAGGAAACTATGCAATGGCCGGCCGGGCATATGAGCCGCGGTTTTTGTTCATGTATCCCAGTTCCAAAATTTCGGTCATGGGCGGAGAGCAGGCTGCCAGTGTCCTCATCACGGTGAAGGAGGAGCAACTCAAAGCAGGTGGGAAAACGTTAACCGCTGAGGAGGCGGAAAAGATGAGGCAGGCGATCCTTAAAAAATACGAAGAGGAGGGCTCAGCCTATTTCAGCACCGCGCGCCTGTGGGACGACGGGATCATCGACCCGGTGGACACGCGTAAAATCCTGGGACTCGCCATTGCCATTTCACAAAACAGGAAATATGAGAAAACACAATATGGGATATTCAGAATGTAACATGATTTACGAGTGGACGATTTATAACTGGATTTACAATTGGACGATTTACGATTGCAGATTGAATTTTTAGATTTACGAGTGCCGATTATTAATTGCCGGCCATTCGAATAAATCGTAAACCATCAATCGTCATTTCATTCGTCAATCGTAAATCGTCCAATCGTCAATTTTTAAAGCAAATGCTGAATGTTTAGTACCATTGAAACCACTCTTGATGAAGGAATCCTGACCATCTGGCTCAACCGCCCGGATGTGCACAACGCGTTTGACGAAACAATGCTCCATGAACTGAGCGATTGCTTTGCATCCGTTGATCCAACGGTCCTTTGCGTCGTTCTCAGGGGGAGGGGCAAATCGTTTTGTGCCGGGGTCGACCTGAACTGGATGAAGGCTGTTTCACTGAACAGCTATGAACAGAATTACACCGACAGCCTGTTGCTTTCAAGGTGCTTCCTCGCCATTTACAACTGCCCCAAACCCACCCTGGCCGTCGTTCACGGCGTTGCACTGGGGGGGGCCAACGGATTGCTGGCAGCATGCGACCTGGCATACTGCACCGACGATGCAACCTTTTCCCTCAGTGAGGTCAAGATCGGCATTGTCCCTGCGTGCATTTCCCCTTATGTGATCAAGCGGACCGGCGAATACGGGGCAAAGGAACTGATGCTCACCGGCAGAAGGATCAAGGGGAAGGAAGCTGAGCACTTCAGGCTGGTGAACAAATCGGTACCCGCCGAGCTGATGGATGACACCCTGAATGAAGTGACAGCCCTCCTGAGAACCAGCGGCCCGAAGGCCATGAGCCACTGCAAAACGCTGATCCACCAGGTGGCCAACTCCCTCACGCTCATGGAAGCCTACGACTACACGGCCAGGATGATCGCCGACATCAGGGCCTCTGATGAAGGCCAGGAGGGAATGAATGCTTTTCTTGAAAAACGAAAACCGAACTGGGTGAAATAATATGAATGTGATTCACAAAATACTGATTGCAAACAGGGGCGAGATCGCCGTGAGGGTGATGCGAACCGCCCGGAAACTGGGAATAAAGACCGTGGCCGTTTTTTCCGAAGTCGATGCAGATTCATTGCATGTAAGCATGGCCGACGAAGCCTGGTGTATTGGCGAGGTGGAACTCAGCGATACATACCTGAACATTGCCAAGATCATCGACGTTGCCAGGCAAACGGGTTGCGACGCCATCCATCCCGGATACGGGTTCCTGGCCGAAAATCCTCTTTTTGTCTCCGCATGCGTTGACGCCGGCATCATTTTCATCGGCCCACGGCCGGAAGCCATGCGCATCATGGGAAACAAAATTGAAGCGCGCGCATTCGTGAAAGAGATCGACATCCCGATGACAGACGGGGTTACCGGCACAAAAGAGGAACTCGAAAAAACCGCACATAAAATCGGCTTCCCCGTTTTACTGAAGGCTGCCGCCGGGGGTGGTGGCAAAGGGATGCGGATCGTCAATGAAGAGAGCGAACTTGCAGAAGCCATCGAATCCACCAGCCGGCAGGCGAAGGCATACTTCGGAGACGAAACCGTTTACATTGAAAAATTTATCGTCGAACCAAGGCACATCGAAGTTCAGATCCTGGGCGACAATTTCGGGAATGTCATCCATTTGTATGAGCGTGAATGTTCCATCCAGCGCCGGTATCAGAAAATCATCGAAGAGTCTCCCTCCCCGACACTCACACCTGAGGTTCGTGAAAAAATGGGGGCGGCAGCCGTGACCATCGGGAAAGCCATCGGGTACAACAATGCAGGAACGATTGAATTCCTGGTGGATAAAAATCTTGATTTTTACTTCCTGGAGATGAACACCCGCATCCAGGTTGAGCATCCCGTTACCGAAATGGTGACCGGCATCGACCTGGTTGAAGAACAGATTCATGTGGCAGCCGGCAATAAACTCCGGTTAACCCAGGAAGATATTCACCAGCACGGCCATGCCATTGAATGCCGCATCTATGCAGAGGATCCGGCCAATAATTTCCAGCCCTCTCCCGGCAGGATGACATTTTACAAAGAGCCGGAAGTCGCAGGAATACGCATCGACACCGGGATTACCGCAAATACGGAGATAAAGAGTTCATTCGATCCAATGATTTGCAAGCTGGTGATCCTGGGAAAGGACCGGCATGAGGCCAGCCTTTCGATGCTTCTTGCCCTCGACGACTATATCATTCACGGCATCCGGACGAACATCACCTACCTCGTCAGGCTGCTGCAGAGCGAAGCCTTTAAAACCAACAGCATTTCCACAAAATTCTGCGACGAACACACAACCAGACTTACCGGCGAGATCATTTCCGAAAAAAATGAAATTCCGGCACATATCCCCCTGATCGGGTACCTGTTATTTACCCTGAAGCGAAATCAGGATGCAAGCCGGGGAGGTTCGGAAAAACCAAATCTCTGGCAGGTAATCGGCTATTGGAGGAACCTGATGAACATCCGGATGGCTTTTGAAGAAAAGGAAATTACGGTAAATATCCCGGGATATTCCGACAACCACTTTGTTTTCGGAATCGACGGGAATTCGTACCATGCCTCTCCCGTAAGTTCTTCACCCAACCGCATCGATTTTACCATCGATCATCACCATTATTTCGCCTGGATATCCGAAGACCTGGAAAACAATGCATTCGTAAGTACAGGCGGGCATATTTTCCAGCTCAAACGCCATGACATCCTGGCTGAATCCGTTTTTGCATCAGGATTTGACACTCACGGGCACAACAGCAACCACGTCACTTCCCCGATGCCCGGGAAAGTGATCAGGATCCAGGCAAAAGCCGGTAACGAGGTAAAAAAAGGAGAAGGGCTGCTGATCATCGAAGCCATGAAGATGGAAAATCTCATCGTATCACCACGTGATGCCGTTGTGAAATCCATAAATGTTGAGGTGAACGACCGGGTTGAAAGCAGCACGGTGCTTGTGGAATTTGAAGACCTGGCAACTTAGAAATGTACAGGTGAGCCTTTGGAGAACTTAACACGTTTGCATTTTGATATTTGATTTTTCATTTTAAACTTAAGACCCATGAACTATCCCAAAAAAGTAACAATCGGCGACATAACTGTCAGGGACGGATTCCAGCATGAAGAGATATTCATCCCCACCGATGCCAAGGTGTGGCTTGCCGAGCAACTGATCCTTGCCGGGTTCAGGCATATCGAAGTGACCAACCTGGGAAACCCGTCCGGGATGCCCCAGTTCAAAGATGCTGATGAAGTGCTGAAACGGATTCGTGCCAGCAAAACAGTGGCTCACCTTATGGATAAAGTTTCCGTAACGGCCATCACCATCCGTGAAAAAGCAATTGAACGGGCTATCCAGGCAAAGAAAGAGGGCTGGGGGCCCGACCGCATCCTGCTGATGGTATCGACAAGTGAATCGCACCACCGGAAAAATTCCGGCCTGAGCCTGGATGATTACTGGAAGATGGCCGAAAAATTCATCCCCATGGCCAGGGAAGCTGGAATCAAGGTAAATGGCACGGTCAGCACCATCTGGGGCTGCCCGATTGAAGGTCCGACGAAAATGGAGAAAGCGATCGATTTCACCAAACGGTGGCTCGACATCGGGGTCAATGATGTGGAGCATGCCGATCACGACGGTTCCGCTTCGCCCGACCGGGTTTACCGGTATTATTCCATGCTGCTCGATTCCGGGGTACGGGTCGAGAAGCAGATTGTCCATTTTCACACCACCCGCGGATGGGGGATTGCCAACGTACTGGCCGCCCTGCAGGCCGGCATGGTAAACTACGAATCGACCATGGGCGGCATCGGCGGTCAGCCGGCCAACTTCGTAAGCGGTGTTCCCGTTGCAGGCACCGGCAGCTATTATTACAAGGACCCGAACCTGGTTGGACTTGTCTCAACGGAGGACATCGTTGTGATGATGGATGAAATGGGGATCGATACCCAGCTGGATGTTGACAAAGTCCTGGAGATCGGCGCAATGGTTGAACGGATCGTTGGCAGGCGCCTCCGGTCTGAATCAATCAAGAACGGACGCATCCCTAAATCGCTGACCGGCAAAGGATGATGAAGATCATTGAATCACCGCGAGAAGGAATGCAGGGATTTTCCCGCATCATCGCCACCGGGGAGAAAGTTCGCTATATCGCGCAACTCCTCCGTGCAGGTTTTGATACGGTGGAAATAGGCAGCATTGTGTCGCCAAAAGCGCTTCCCCAGATGGCTGATTCACTTGATGTTCTCGACAAACTTGATCTTACCGGCATTTCCTCCAACCTGATGTTCCTCGCTGCAACTGCCCGGGGAGCCGAAAAACTGGCGGAATCAGGTAAAATCACACACATCTCCTACCCCTTCTCGTTTTCCCCGGCTTTCCTGAAAATGAATCTGAATACCACGTTGCCGCAATCGATGGAAACCGCAGAATACATCATCAACCGGTGTCACAAAAGCGGGCAACTGCCGGTAATCTATATTTCCATGGCCTTCGGAAATCCATACGGAGACCCGTGGAACATGGAAATGCTGACGGAATGGGTTGGCAGACTACACCAGGCGGGGGCGAACATTATCCCCCTGTCAAACGTTTCCATGGAGATTGATGCATCCATGATTTCCATGGTTTATTCAACCCTGGTTCCGTTGTTTCCCGATGTTGAGTTCGGTTTACACCTGCACACCCAAAACAACGGCTGGCACGAGAAGGTTCAGGCTGCATACGATGCCGGATGCAGGCGTTTCGACGGTGTCATCAACGGTCATGGCGGGTGCCCCATGTCGGGAAAAGAAATGCTGGGCAACCTTAAAACGGAGAACCTGCTGGAGTTCGCTGAAGATCGTCAGATTCCGCTCAACATCGACAATGCAGCGTTTTCGAACGCATTAAAGGCAGCAGGAGAACTTTTTGCAGAAAAGGAATTCGTATAGCATAAACAAACTTAAAAAAGACAACAATGTATTTGACTGAAGAACATCACATGATCCGCCAAACGGTCAGGGATTTTGCCGAACGCGAAATAAAACCCGTTGCACAAGAGCTCGATGAAAAGGCTGAATTTTCAATCCCGCTGACCAAAAGAATGGGAGAACTCGGGTTTTTCGGACTGCGAACCCCCGTTGAATACGGCGGGATCGACATGGATACCCTGGCATACGTAATTGCCGTGGAGGAGCTGGCCCGCATCGACAGTTCACATGCCGCCACGCTCGCTGCACACATTTCCCTGGGAATAAGCCCCATCATGAATTACGGGACCGATGAGCAAAAAAGAAAATACCTCCCCATGCTTTCTACCGGGGATGCCCTGTGGGCCTTTGGCCTGACTGAACCGGATGCCGGCAGTGACTCAAGGGGTACCAAGACCACCGCAAGGCTGGAAGATGATCACTGGATCATCAACGGGTCTAAAATTTTCATCACCAATGGTGCATCTTCCATCAACAAAGGCGCAACCGTCCAGGTGGTTACCGGCGAAACAGGCGGGCAGAAGGAATTCTCCACCATCCTGGTTGATGCAGATACTCCTGGCTTCAAGCGCGTTCCGATGCACGGCAAGATGATGTGGCGAGCCTCGGATACTGCGCAGCTTTTCTTTGATGAATGCAAGGTTCCTGCATCAAACCTGCTTGGCGTTCGCGGAGGGGGGTCCAAGATTATGCTCAGCACGCTCGACAGCGGCCGGCTTGCCATCGGGGCCATGGGCCTCGGTCTGGCGCAGGGAGCCTTTGAGCTGGGACTGGCATATGCCAAAACCCGCAGGCAATTCGGCAAACCCATCGCCCAATTCCAGGTCAATGCATTCAAACTCGCCGACATGGCGACCAAGATCGAACTGGCACGCAACCTGCTTTATAAAGGCGCATGGCTTAAATCAAATGACCAGCCTTATGCCAAAGAGGCTGCCATGGCAAAGCTTTACTGTTCCGAGATTGCCCGTGAAGTAGCTGATGAAGCAGTTCAGCTGCATGGAGGCTACGGACTCATGAAGGATTACGACATCGAGCGTTTCTACCGCGACCAGCGCCTGCTCCAGATCGGCGAAGGCACATCGGAAATTCAGCGGATGGTTATTTCCAGGTATATCGGTTGTTACGATTGATCTGGTAAAATATTCTGATCATAATGCTAAGAAAACCCGCTCCGGAATCCGGAGCGGGTTTTGCATTTCATTGTGGTGGTTGATTTTGCTCTTGAAAATCGCTGCGAATTATAACCAGAGGTAAACAGTCCCCGAATTGTTGTTTTTCTGCCAGTCAACCTTGTATTTGGTCGGGCAATCTGTCCCGGTGACAGGCTGGTTGTTGCTGTCGAAACCGAAGGTGATGGTAGCACTTTTCGAATCACCGGGAATCGAGTGCTTCTTGATCCCTGAACATGGATCCCAGTCGCAAACCTGGCGGTGAACAATCGGCTCGATCACCTGTGTGTAGAAATTTTCACCCTGGCGGTTGGTTCCCCAAACCAGCAGATTATCAAAACCGCCTGCCGAGCCAAACCCGTCCGTGGTAAGTACAAGGTTGTTCGGAGGAGTTCCGGTGTAGGTCTTCTGGCGGGCAACATTCCATATTTTTGAAGTTCCGTCGCTGAAAGTAACATTCATATGCCCCCATGTTCTGTGAACAATGGCCTGGGTGCCGTTTCCAAGCTGCCAGATTACACCACCGCTCACATTTTTATGAACCTTGATGCCGTTCAATGTGATGGTCTTCTGGTTTGAAACCTTGGTAATGGTAAAGTTGATATGCCTGATCAACACAGTAGCTCCCTGCTCGTACCAATGCATGCCTACACGCTTCTTTATTTCAACCTGGCCGGTGCGGAAACGGGTCCCGTTGCAGTTCAGTCCGTTGTAGGTAATATAAATGGTGATGGTATCGTTGATAACTGCTGTGGAATCAATTGTGGCATTGCATGGCAACTGATTGGTGGCCTTGAGGTTGCCATTGGAAAGTACGGTGTTTACATCATTCATTGACTCGTCCGAGGCCGACTCAACAACCTGCTCATCACCTGAAAGCTGCTGCAGAGAGGATGAATCTGCTGACATATTTGAATTTTTATCTTTCTTGCACCCTGTAAAAGAAAGCCCGGCGACCGCAAGGATAAGGAATGTGAGGCGGAACATGTTTTTAATTTTCATTGGTTTGGATTTTAATTGATGAATAATTTTCGTTTCCTGAAGATAATACACTTGAATTCCTGGTTACCCTGATGTTGATTTAGAATATTTTTCACAATTTTTGTCTTTCTTTGACTGCAACAGGCGTTTTGGACCATAACAGAAGCCACAGCATTGTTTTATGGCGTTACGATCACCGAAAGCTCAGTTACGGCCGAGGCCCCGAAAAATCCGAATGCGCCGCCGCTCAGGTTGGTTCCTACATTGGCGGGTGCTATCGTGAACAGCCCTCCCGTCCAGTTGGTTTCCAGAAGCATTTCCCGGATAAATTCAGCATGTTCGGGTGTGAGTGAATACCGCCTTTCAGTGATGATGGTGCCGGCCGGAAAATTGACCGCCTGCATCATCGGGGCAAACACTTCGCTCACGTCAAGGGTCGGAAGGGTGTAAAACAAAATCCTGGCATGGTTTTCCAGTGAATCGAGTTGGCTGTATCCAGGCACAGCCGACCAGTCGATCAACAGTTCCCACATGGCCGCATTTTCAATGCTGAATGCATTTGCCACCCAGTCAACATAATAGAGGTTGTTGTCGCTGTTCCGGGTATACCGCAATTGGTTAAATACGGAACCCGCCGTCATCGTGGTTTTCGCAGTATATACCTTGCCCTCCGAGGAAACCAGGAGGGTGTAATTTTTTTTCAGCCGGGCGAAAAAAGATGCCGGGGTATTGTAGATCCCTGAATTCGGCGGATATTCCGTCAGATGCCAGGTAGAATCTTCGTTGCTGATGATCACTCCTGCCCCGGTAACGGGAACCGTAGCCTTGTTAAGTTCAGGAACTGGCAACGTAAGCCTGACCTTGTGCGCCTTTACTTCATCCGTAATGACACCTTCGACTATGAGCGTTTCAGGCAAGCCGCCTTTCAGGGTCCATGATGTCTCTTTCACGCATGACTGCAGGAGACACAAAAGACCGGTGAAGAATAATATCCTGCGCATCAGAATTTAAATTGATAGTTGACCGATGGAATGATGCCTGCCACTGAAATCGAGGTTGGGACAAGTTCGTAATTCCCGTTCAGATCGGCCGGGACAACAAAATCACCGTTGTCATTCATCATTTTGTTGAAATTCACCGAAAACGGGTTCATCCTGCCATATGCATTGTAGAGTGTAATACCAAGGCTGTGATGGTAACGGTTTCCGGGTTTGTTGAAAATATATGTTGCCGAAAGGTCGAGACGGTGATAATCGGGCAGGCGGTCGTTGTTCTTATCTCCGTAAATGGGGACCGATGTTCCGTTATTGTAGAAAAATCCGACAGGAGAGGTCATGGCGCCACCGGTCATGTAAATCCAGTTGGCTGCCAGGACCCAGTGCTTTTTATCGTCCCAGCAAACGTTGACGGAAACATCGTTCGGATGGTCGTAATTTGCGGGATAAACATTCCCGCTGTTGACGCCCGGCGTCTGAACCATCGAGCGCGACCAGGTGTACCCGATCCAGCCCGTAAGTTTACCCGTGGTTTTCCGTATCATCAGTTCCACCCCGTACGACCAGGCTTTGCCAAACCGCAATTCCCCTTCCATCAAGGTGTTGAAAAGAAGGTTTGCATGATCCCTGTAATCAAGATGATCGTGAAACCATTTGTAATAGCCTTCTGCCGACAGGGTAAACCCCGCATGCGAAAAATCCCTGAAATATCCGGCGGCAACCTGGTCGGCCGTTTGCGCCTTGATATTCGGTCCGCAGGGTGCCCATACCTCCAGGGATGTAAACGGGCTGGTTGAATTTGACAGCAACTGCAGGAACTGGGTAGTACGGCTGTAGCTTGCCTTCACGGAAGACTTTTCATTGATCTGGTACTGAACATTCAGCCGTGGTTCCGGGCTGAAGGATGTTGAATAGGCCACACCGGAACCATACCCGATGGTATCGATCACCCGGTGGTTTGCATCAAAATAATAGACGCTGGTCGGGCCGATGTCCTGCCAGAGCGGAAGCCGGATCCCGTAACGCACCGAGAACCTTTTTCCAAGTTTCTGTTCGTTTGAGGCATACAGAACATATTCCATGGAATGATATTCAGCCACCCTTGGCACATTCACCGGAGTATCACCGTTTTCGAGGGTAACATTCCCGGGATTTGAATGGTGATACGTCACATCCAAGCCGATGCGTATGGTATTCCGGGGATCCAGGTACCATGCAAAATCCGTTTTAACCGTGATGTTGGAAATGGCGGAATTCCAGTATCCGTTCTGCTCCTGGGGCAGGTTGAGCGAATAATTGTAGCTGCTGTAATTAACGGTGGTATTGCTGAAAAGGCGGTTGCTGAACACGTGGTTCCACCGGAATGTTCCCGCAAGGTTATACCAGTTTATCCCGAACGAGTTCACCTCGACCGAAAGATACCGGCTGAAAACATCCCTCCCGGTATAAAACGTGAAGAAAAACCTGTTGTTGTCATTGAGCCGGTAGTTCAGTTTGGCATTGATATCAAAAAACCGGAAGTCGAAACTCTTGTTGAACGTTTTGAGACTGTTAAGCCAGTTGAGCGTTGAAACACGCCCGGAAATAAAAAAGGAGGCCTTGTCTTTTACGATCGGGCCTTCCAGTGTGAAATTGGAGGCATACGGTCCGACATTCCCGGAAAAGCCGAAGCGCTTGAGATTTCCTTCCCTTGCCTTGATGTCGATGACCGATGAAAGCCGTCCCCCGAATTTTGCCGGAAAATCTCCTTTGTATATCTGGACATCGTTGATGGCATCGGGGGCGAAGGCTGAGAAAAATCCAAAAAGATGGGACGGATTGTAAACCGGAACCTCATCAATCAGCAGCAGGTTCTGGTCGCTGTTGCCACCGCGAACATAATACAGGGCCGATCCGTCGCCGAAGGTATGGATGCCGGGAACAGCCTGCAGCGCCCTGATGATGTCGAGATCACCCCCGAAACCCGGCAGTTGCGACAAGGTTTTCTGCGAGAACCGGAATTCGCTCATCTGGGATTTGTGGATTTCAGTCTCCCGGTCAGAAGCAAAAATTTCCACCTCACTGATCTCCAGTTTTTGCTCCTCCATCTCCACCGAAAGCCGCGTGTTTTCATTGAGCATCACTTCGGTCACTTTTTCCTTATATCCCATGTAGGAAAACACCAGGGCGACGGTCCCGCTTTCGAGGGTAAGCGAATAAAATCCGTAGCCGTTGGTCATGACACCCGTTGTGGTACCTTTTACATATACATTGGCCCCGATCAGAACCTCCCCCGTGTTTTTATCGCGGAGGTACCCGCTGACCGCAAAGTGACGTTTGGGTGCAGTTGGACCAGTTTTGTCTGGTATCCCGGCAAGGTCCAGCTTTTTCAGTACCAGGTGATTTTCAATGTTCACATAGCCTATTCCATTCCCCAGCAGCACCTCGTCCAGAACGGCCGAAACGGGTTTGTGCCGCATGTGAACAGTAACATGCCTGTCGACAGGCAGGAGCTGAGGATTATAGGAAAATTCGATTTTCGTGCGTCGGGTGATCTCCCTGAGAACAACCTCAATACGCTGATCACGGAGATTCAGGGTGATCTTTTGCTGAAGATCCTGGGAAAGAGCAGGCGACAGGCAACACAGAAGAAAGAGCAGAAGGATCGGATATCTGAAGCCCGGGTTCTTCAACATATACCCATTACCGGTCGCCGGAACATCCCTTGCCGGAGAGTTCGATCCCCGCCCCGTTATCCCGGACCTGCAAATCAAGGGTGGCTTTGAGTACATTCAATACCGATTCAAGCGATTGGTTGTCAAAGGTAGTGGTAATCCTGCAATCGCTGAGGTCGTTGCCGGATAAACGTATATTGGTATGATAAACCCTGGAAAGCAATGCAACAACTTCATTCAGCCGGGTGTTATCAAAAATCATGTGTTTCGTTTTCCATGACAGGAAATTCAGGTCATGGTTGGTGGTTTTGATAATGGCTGAGCCATCGGCGGGCAACTCGGCTTTTTCTCCCGGCAACAGCATGTCGGTTTGCCCGGGCTTTTCGGCATAATAAACCTTGACGATCCCGCTCGACAGAATAACTTCCCCGGTGTTCCGGTATGTTTTGGTATTCACCGAAAAAGTGGTGCCAACCACCCTGATCCTGGCATTTCCGGCAGCAACGATGAACGGCTTTGCTTTATCATGGGCCACTTCAAACCAGCCTTCCCCCTGCAGTGTCACCTTGCGGAAACCGCCTTCAAACTTGGCCGGGTATGTCAGCGTCGAGCCTGCATTGAGCGTAACGGAGGTCCCGTCGGGCAATGTCACTTGAGAAATTTCAGAAACTGCGGCAAATTGCTTTTCTACCGGGGCTCCAGGGAAATGGTAGAGCAAAAATGACGGAATTGCAATCAGGAGGAAGATGGCAGCGATGCGGAAGGAAAGGGTGAGGATGCGGGATGCGGGATGAGGGATGCGGGATGCTGGATGAGGGATGCGGGATTGCAGCACATTCCATTCGCGGCTGACATCGGTCAAGGATGCTGTCGTTTCATTTACAACAGCTTTCCAGGTTTTATGACAATCCGAAAAAATTGCAGCATTGGCCTGGTCTTCCCCGACCCATGCTTCAATCTCACCAATTTCTTCAGGGGAAGCCTCCCCGTTCAAATATTTGGCAATCAGATCTGTATAATATGTCGAATGTGTTTCCATTGGTTTTACCTGCATTTAATACACCCCAGAATGAGTTTACCCTGATATGAAACCTGAAAATATAAATAGCGAAATAGTGAAATGGTGAAATAGCGAAATTAAAACAAAGATCAGGGTCAGGTATTCCGCAAGCCGGATCCGCATGTGCTGCAGTGCTTTGGACATCTGGGTCTCCACGGTTTTCACTGAGATCTGAAGCTGATCGGCAATCTGCTGGTATTTCAGATGCTGAAAACGGCTTAACTCGAAAATTTCACGGCACTTCTCAGGCAATTCACGGACGGCGAGGGTTATCTGCCTCCGCAGATCTGATTCAACCAGGTTGTCGGGCTGATCGTATGCAGTGTCATTGGAGAGGTTTTCAAGCTCAAGTAAACTGCTGCTGAACTTCTTATTGTCGCGGAGATAATTGAGGCATTTGTTGCGGACAGCGGTAGAGAGATAACTTTTAACGGACTTTGAAAGATCGATGGAACCTCTTTTTTCCCATAAATTTACAAACACATCCTGTACGATTTCCTTTGCGACCCCGTCATCCTTTACATATCCTGTTGCAAACTGGCAGAGTCCGATAAAATGATCCCGAAACAGCGATTCGAGGGCCTGCTCATCCAGGCCCCTGCCAATCCGCATGTCCCCGTTTCCGCTCATGCGTACATAAACCTTTTTATCTTCTGGGTGGCCGTCTTCTGAAAAGGATCAGGCTGCGCAACAACCAGCTGTACCTGGGAGAATTTGTTGACCCGCGAATTCACATAATCCTGGAGTTCCATCCGCAACTCCTCTGTTTTCTGCTCGACATAATTCGAAACTTCGCTTTTCAGGTAATTGTAGCGCTGTTCAATCTCCTCCTGGTTAAAATGAACCAGGGCGATGAGTTTGCCTTTCTTCTCGACCACCAGCGATTCCACAACATGCCGGAAGTTATTGATAACCGATTCTATATCTTCCGGGTAGACATTCTCACCGTTTGAACGGACAATCATGCTCTTCACCCTTCCTTTGATGCTGAGATTCCCTGAAGCATCAAATGAACCAAGGTCGCCGGTTTTCAGCCATCCGTCGGCGGTAATAATTTCACCGGTCATCCCGGGTTCTTTATAATAACCCTTCATGATATTCGGCCCTTTCGCCCATATCTCACCATCGCCGGCATGATCACCGGTATTTACGATTTTAAGTTCAACACCGATGCATGCGGGCCCTGTGGATTGCAGTACCGGGTGATGCGGATTGAATCCGGCAAGCAGCGGCGCGCACTCGGTCAGTCCATATCCGACCGCATAGGGAAAATGCGCTTCAATGAGGAAACGCTCAACCGTTTTGTTCAGCTTTGCACCACCAACACCAAAAAAGACAAGTTCACCCCCAAAGGTCTGCATCAGTTTTTTCCCTGCGATCCGGTGCAGTATTTTTCTGACTGGCGGTATTTTATAGAGCAGGCCGATTGCCTTGCTGTCAGTAAATGCCGGCAGGATTTTCGACCTGAATATTTTTTCAATGATCATGGGTACTGTCAGCATCGTGGTGGGCTTCACTTCAAGCAGGGCCGGAAGCAGCAGGGCCGGCGTGGGCGGCTTGCCCAGGTAATAAACACAGGCGCCGCGGTACATCGGAAGAATGAGCCCCAGCGTGTTCTCATAGGTATGCGACAACGGCAGGATGGAAAGGAAACGGTCGGTTTCTTTGATCGGCTGGATTTCGTGACCCTTGATGGCCGTGAAGCAAATATTTTTGTGTGATAGCATGACCCCTTTCGGCGTTCCTGTGGTCCCCGACGTGTAGATGATGGCCGCCAGGGAATCTTCTTCGACTTCGTAAGAACCTGCAGGTTGCAGGGTTGCATCGTATGCCGGCCATCCTTCATATGATCTGATGACCGAAAAATCTTCAATCCTGACGACCTCCTCCAGGTAATCTGTTGTTATACCTACGAGTTTGGGCAATAATCCTTCAGAAGCAAAAATTACACGCGCTTCGCAATGGTCAAGCAATGCAGTGATTTCAACGGGCAGGAATTCGGGCAGGAGGGGCACGGCAACAGCCCCCATGAAGGTCACGGCGTAATACGTGATTCCCCAGTTAGGCTGATTGGTGCTCAAAATCGCAACCTTGTCGCCGGGCTGAACTCCAAGTTTTTCAAGAAAAGCCATTACGGACATGATCCTGTCGTTAAGCTCCCGGTAAGTGAGAGGCTCCTTCCCGACAAGGGCCATGGCGTGGCAATCGCTGAAACGGGATAACGTTTCTTCGAAGAATGCCGGGAAAGTCAACCTGTGATTGTTTTGCATGATGAGATTTTTATCACGAAAAAGCCCCAGGGGATCGGTTGCGGGGCAGCGTTATGAAAGTTGTGAGTGCAAATATACAAAATTTTGTTATGGTATTCAAGTTTGCCCCACGGGTTTCGGACCAAACTTGTCACGTGCATTTTATTTATGCTCAAAAAACTCTATTTGTGGCTGAAAAACTTGACTTTCAGTCCTGTCGGTCGTATATTTATCCCATAAACATATATCCAGCCATGAAAAAACTATTCACACTCCTTGCCATTACCTGCCTGGTGATCCAGTCATGGGCACAAACCACCGATTACCTTCAGCAGAAGGATTTTCAGTCGGAGAAGAAAAAAATCTACGAAAGCATCAGCGGTGCTAAAAAACAGCTGAATGACGTCAAAAAGGCCGATGCAGCCATCGGGCTTTCCATCGACAGCATCGCACGCCGGTTGCTGATTACCGCCGATCAGGCTAACAGGAATTATGATTCCATTCTGAAATCGAATGACAGGGTGAACAGCCTTCAGGCGCAGTTCGACGGGCTGAAACTGATTTCCCGCGGGCTCCTGATCATGCTGTTCCTGCTCATTTTCGTCCTTTTTGGCGTTGTCTTCTTCCTCCTGTTCAAACTTAAACAGCAGACCGAAATGCAGCAGCTGTCGATGGATGAACTTGGTAAAAAGACATCAGAACGAATCGACACTGAAGCCGGGATCCTGAAAGAATACCTTCAGGGCAGAACTGACATCCTGGCCTCCGCATCTGCCGATCTGCAAAAGGAGGTTGCCGCCAAATTTCTTTCTATCGGTGCTGACAAACAACAACTTGAGCAGAAAATAAACGATGGCTTTGCATCTTTAAACGGCCTTCATGGCACCCTCAGCCAGGATGTTGGTAAACTCAGGCAGGCCCAGGTGAGTTCCGCTACAGAGACCGAAGAAAAACTATCGGCATTCAGGAAAGAGGTGACGCTCAATGTTGAGAACTCATCAAAACACATCACGCGACTGGAAGAAGAATTGGCATCGCTGAAGCAAAAGAAATGACGGGATAACAGAATCCTTCGCGGCCATCGGGTTGAACCTGTGCTAAAATAAAATATTGTAATTTTACGCTCATCAACGTACTCATTACAAAACAGGCCAGATCCATGCAAAGCATCTTTTCCAAATCAGAAGAAGTCACCCTTGGCCGGCAACCTGCTGCTTTATGCATCGTTGTTGAAACCCGCGGTTCAACGCCCCGGAAAGCCGGGGCCAAAATGATCGTGTACCCCGACGGCACCATTTATGGCAGCATCGGGGGAGGAAGCGTGGAAAACGAGGTGGCCGGGGAAGCTGTTAAATTAATTGAGTCAGGGAAGCCCGCCAAACTTGCGTTTAACCTTGGCAATGACCTTGGAATGCATTGCGGCGGAATGATGGAGGTTTACATCGAGCCGCTCAACCTGCGTCAGAAACTTTTTATTTTCGGAGCCGGGCATATCGGGAAATCGCTGGCCGGTTTTGCGAGGGACCTGGATTTTTCCGTCAGGCTGTTCGATCCGCGCGAAGAAATATTCAACGACAGGGTGTTTGACGGATTCGACTGTGTCAACAAGGATTATTTCGAAGCAATCGAAGAAGCGGTTTTCGATGAAAACACATTCATTGTCATCGTTACACCAAAACACACGTTTGATGAGGATATCCTGGCAGTTGTGGCCCGCAAACCCCACGCCTATATCGGCATGATCGGCAGCAACCGGAAAGTTGATCTGCTCAGGAAGAGGTTCCTGGAGGAAAACATCCTGGCAGGTGAGATCCTCGATAAAATTGATATGCCGATCGGCGTGAAATTCAGGGCCGAAACACCACAGGAAATCGCCATCAGCATCCTGGCCAAACTTATTGATATCCGCAATACATCTTTGGCCGGTTCGCAGTAAATTAACAAATTATGCAGAATACCATCAGGTTCGTCCTTGATGACCGGATTACAGAGGTTGACTTTTCCGAATCTTCCGGGATCAAACCAACCACCACTGTGCTTAATTACCTTCGTTCGATTGCCTCCCGTAAAGGTGTCAAGGAGGGATGTGCTGAGGGTGATTGCGGCGCATGCACGGTAGTCCTCGCTGAAGCGGACGAAACCGGCAGCCTGGTTTACCGCACGGTTGATTCCTGCCTTGTATTCCTCCCGATGATCCACGGAAAACAACTGATAACCGTTGAAGACCTTTCTTTTTACAAAGAGAGAAATAAGGTCCTGCATCCAGTTCAGCAGGTAATGCTGGAAACAAATGGCAGCCAATGCGGTTATTGCACGCCGGGAATCGTCATGTCGCTTTTCGGATTGTACAAAAATCACCGGGACCCGGCACGGGAAACCATCGAAGATGCGCTGATAGGAAATTTATGCCGTTGCACGGGTTACCAGCCAATCCTGGAGGCGGCCCAAAAAGTCTGTTCAGGAGAGGCAACGGATCAATTTGTCCGGGACGAAACGGTGGTGAAGAATATGCTGAATGAAATCACCGCCTGTAAGAAGACAATCAGGCTGGAGAAGGGAAAACAAAGGTACCTCAGGCCGTTTACGCTCGCCGAAGCGTTGAAGCTCAGGAACGGCTTTCCATCTGCGGTCATTGTGAACGGATCGACCGATGTTGCCCTGCGCCAAACGAAACTGAAAGAGGTCCTCCCGGAAATCATCGATCTTTCGGGAGTCGCTGAAATAAAACATGCAACGGAAGAAGATGGACAATATATCATCGGCGCCGGCCTAACCCTCGAATCCCTCAGGTCATTTTCCCTGCCCAGGTTGCCCGCGATGTACAAAATGCTCGGGCTCTTCGGTTCCCTCCAGGTAAGAAACATCGCCACCATCGGCGGAAACACAGGATCCTCCTCTCCCATCGGCGACATGCTGCCCCTGCTGATGGCATACGGTGCAAAAACCAGGTTGATGTCACTGACATCAGACCGAGTCATTTCCATTGAAAATTTCATTACCGGTTACCGGCAAAACGACCTGGCAGACGATGAAATCATCACTGAAATCATCATACCGAAACATGATGCGGAAACTTCGGTTTTTTCATACAAGGTCTCCAAACGGAAAAATATGGACATTTCCACTGTCAGCGGGGCTTTCAGGTTATCGCTCAAACAGGAAATTGTGCAGGAGATTGTACTCGCTTTCGGTGGGATGGCATCAACTCCAAAGCGGGCAGTAAATACGGAAAGTTTCCTGACCGGGAAAAGCTGGTCGCTGAATTCGATAGCAGGTTCCCTGGAAATTTTCGACCACGAATTCACCCCCATCTCCGATGCAAGGGCTGATGCCGCGTACAGGAGAGTTGCCGGCAGGAACCTGCTGAGAAAGTTTTTCGTTGATACCACCGCTAACCATTTGGGGGCATCAGACCCCGTGGAAATTCCTGAACCCGGCAGGGCGTCCTCACCGGGCCGGGCAACCGGTGACATTCCTCATGAAAGTGCCGTTACTCATGTTACCGGCGAATCGGTATTTATCAACGACATGACGGTGAACAACCGGCTGCTTCATGGCAAAGTCGTTTACAGCAAACATGCCCATGCCGGCATCACCCGCGTCGATATTTCCGGGGCTTTACTTGTCGCCGGGGTTCACGCTGTTCTCACCTCGAAGGACATCCCGGGAGAAAACCAGATGGGGCCGGTAATCCATGATGAGCCTTGCCTGGCCAGCGGCGAAGTAAACTTCATCGGACAGGCCATTGCACTGAT
>JBAXDH010000020.1:0-40206 GCA_037141055.1 bacterium
AACCGCTGGGTTTTTTTTTGCCCCCTCCCCTTCTGCCACACCGATTTTTGCTTAACTTTGCCCCCTAATTCAACCAGTCTGGATGCACCGTAATTTCCGCCTCTTCCTGAAAATTACAGCTTTTTTGCTGACCGGAATTTGTTTTGATACATCCGCCCAGCAACCCGACACAACAAAAATTCCCGGCACTAACCAGCAATCGGAGGAATCACTGGCAAAACAGAAAGTAATTGCTTCGCTGAACAAGGCTCGGCTGGATTCCATCAAAAAGCACCGCGACTCTACACAGGTGCACTTCTTCTACAGCGATTTTGAAAAACTGGGCACGCTGAACCTCCATCCAATCGACACAGCGCTGACAGGCTTTCAATCATACGACATGTTGTACAAGCACGACAAGTTCTTCTCCACGCTGGGAAACATAGGCCTGGCTTATCGACCGCTTGTGCCGTTTACATCCCGGGCGGAGAGCGGTTTTGACTACGGGATCCATAGCCTTGACGCATACCTTTATCAAAACGACAGTGTTCGTTATTACAAGGTGTATAAAACGTATACCGAATTATCCTATGTACAGGGAGCGCAAAAGGAACAAAATTTCCACGCAATTTTCAGCCGCAACATCTACAGGAGTTTTAACCTGGGATTCGATATGCACGTAATGAGTTCACCCGGGGCTTATAACAGGCAAAAAACAAATCATATCAACTTCGTGGTAACGTCGCAATTCTTTACAAAAAACAGGCGTTACGGTGTTATCGCTAATTTCACGGTTAACCGCATCCGGAATTATGAGAACGGCGGACTGAAAAGCGACAGCCTTTTCAGGTACAACATTGAAACAAACCGGATGGTCATTCCGGTCAACCTCGCATATGCCCAGACCAGGATCAGGGAATCGGGCTTTTTCATGAAACATTATTTTGATCTGACCAGGCACAAGAACAATGACCGAGATACGTCGCTCGGACCGGGGAACAGGGCTGAACTGGGCCGGCTGACTTATTCGTTCCAGTATAACCGGCAGATTCAGAATTTCATTGACACCAAGGCCGACAGTGCATTTTTCCCTCCTCCCTTCATCAGTTCGGCAGGCACGATAGACTCCCTTACGATTAAGAGGATATCCAATGAGGTTGTGTGGTCAAACCCCAGTTACAAATCAAACAGAGAGCCCAGGGTGTTTCAGCTGGAAGCAGGGTTAAAACAGCAATATTCAGAGGTTAACATGCATAATGTCAACCACTTCTTTCAACAGTACATTCCCCATGCGAAAATTGAATTTACGCCGTTTCAGAGTCTCCGGCTTGAAGCAACAGGCGATTACGTATTCGGAGATTACAACGAGGGTGATTTTAGTCTCAGGGTAAAACTTGCCACAATTCTTGGCAGTAATTCGAAAAATGCCGGGATCATCACCGTTACGGGTAATTACATGGCACAGCAACCCGGCTGGTTTTATTCATATTATTATGGCAACTTCAGCAAATGGGACACATCCTGGTTCAAACAAAGTCTCATTACAGGTGGTTTCAATTATTCTTTCAAATATTTTGAAACCGGCTTTGATATCAGCCGCATCAATAATTTCATATACCTTGATTCGCAATGCCAGCCACAGCAGCAAACGTCGCAATTCGGATACCTGCACCTGTACCTCAACGGAAAGATTGACCTGTGGAGGTTCCGGTTAAAAGCGCAGCTGGTATATCAATCCGTACAGGGTACCACGGCACTGAGGCTTCCTGCCTTTATGGGCAACCTGGCCGTATATTATACACAACCGCTCTTCAAAGGGGCCGCAACACTCCAACCCGGGCTGACTTTCTTTTACAACACATCCTATTATGCGGATAACTACAATCCTGCCATAAGGTCATTCTATCTGCAGGATGCAAAACAGATCGGGAATTATTTATACATGGATGTGTTCATTAACCTCAAAATACAGCGTGCAAGATTTTTTGTCACCTATAGCCATTTCAACGCCAGTTTCATGGGCCGCGATTATTACACCACCCCCGGATACCCCATGCAGGATGGTGCATTCAAATTTGGCGTCGCCTGGAGGTTCCATGACTAATCCCACCTGTTAATTGCCTTTCGTGCGAATCCGGAATGTCCATGCATGCGCACAGGGCGGTTTTTTTTGTACCGACGTCGGAAGTGTAATGGTGAACCGCAAACCTGGTTCCGCGGTCCACTTCAGCGCCCCGCTTCTGCCCAGCAATTCTACGCCGGAGCCCTCCGGCGGCAGAAAACCATCCACGAGGATTTTTGCCGGCATTGCCACCTCACCTGGATCTGCAAGATAAAAAAGATAAACAGATCCATCCCTGCCGGTTGTAAAACAGATTTTTCCGGATTTATACGGTTTGACCGGACGGGAATTGTAGATTGCTTCGCCATTGACTTTCATCCAATCGCCGATCTCACGCAGCCGCACATATGCCGTGTCATCCCACTCACCGAGCGGTGACGGGCCAATGTTGAGCAGGTAATTTCCACCCTTGCATACGATTTCCACCAGGTTATGGATGATTTTATTCGCAGGCTTGTATATATCGCCGGGAACATAGGACCACGAGGTAGCCATGGTCATGCAGGTTTCCCAAGGGTAATCGAGCAACGCTCCAGGGATTTCCTGCTCGGGAGTGCGGTAATTTTCATATTTACCTGTTACCGTCCGGTCAACGATCAAGAGGTCATGCTGGAACCTTCGGGCCATGGAAGCAATTTTCGGCATGTCAATATCCTGCCCGTTTTTCGGATCCACCCATCCCCCATCAAGCCAAAGGATATCAATCCTGCCATATTGACTCATCAATTCCCTGATCTGGTTGTAGGTAAAATCACAATATTTTTGCCAGCGTTCAGGATACTTTTTAATACTATAGTTCACATTCCGGTTTGGCGTGGCCCATTCCTCCGCCCAGTAATCATTGCAATGCCAGTCGGGTTTGGAAAAATAGGCCCCGGTCCAGAAACCACTGGCCCGGAAGGCGGTAAAAATCTTTTCGGTCACATTCGCCCTCGGATCCAGGTGAAATGCACATCCTGCGCCGGTAATGCTGTAGTCGGTCTGACGGGTATCGAACATGCAGAATCCGTCGTGATGCTTTGTCGTAAAGATCACATACTTCATCCCCGCGTATTTTGCGGCTGCAGCCCATTTGCCCGGATCAAACCTCACCGGATTGAAGGTAGCCGGTAGTTTTGTGTATTCCCGGCAATAATCCATATAGTTTTTTATTTTCCGCCGGCACCAGTCTTCATCCTCGGAACAAAGAGACCATGATTCAACAATACCCCACTGGCTGTAAGCCCCCCAATGCATCAGCAACCCGAATTTAAGATCCTGCCACTGTTCGAGTTTATTGAGGATTACCGTGGCGGTTTCAGTTTCAAATTCCGTTCGGGCGGATTTTTGTGATGATCCTTGCATCCAGCCAACGAGCACAAACAACAAAAGAACATATCTTCGGGTCATTTTCGTTTTTTTTCTTTCAAAAATAGGACTAATTCGCGGGAGATAAAAAGAAAATCGATTACGGTATCCAGGCTCCATAAGGAACAATACATTTTTTTTCAACATTCGTATTTTTTTGCAAAATATACTGTATCTTTGTATTAATTAAGTCTAAATTAATTGTACATCTACCTCCACATGAAAAAAAATATCTACCTAATTTCGTTCCTGATCTTTGCATCGGGAATTTTATTAAGCTCGCCGTCATTTGCTGTGAAGCATGTTGTATCGGTTGGCAACTTCTTTTTTAATCCCTCCAGCCTGAATGTCAATGTAGGAGACACTATTCGATGGGTTTGGAGCGCCGGCACCCACACGACCACATCCGATCCCGGTGGAATTCCTGTAGGGGCTGCATCCTGGGATGCTCCTATCACCAGCAGTCAAACCTCGTTTGAGTACAAAGTAACTGTTGCCGGTTCCTACAGTTACGTATGCACCCCGCATGCACCTGGTATGGCCGGAACATTCACAGCTGCAGCATCTTCCCCGACATTGTCTGTTACACCGTCGAACAGGAATGTTCCTGCATCTTCAGGTTTTACGACCTTCACGGTGAGTTCAAATTCTTCATGGACCACAAGTTGCAATGCCGGGTGGTGCACGGTAACGTCGGGTGGTGCCGGTAACGGAACGATCAATGCAGATTACACTGCAAATACTTCAGTAAGTCAGCGGATTGCCACAGTTACAGTGATGGTTTCAGGACTGCCTTCGCAAACCGTGACCGTAACCCAGGCCGGAGCGGCTGCAACGCTTTCCGTCGGCCCTCCAAATCAGAATGTGGCGGCATCTTCAGGATCGACTACATTCAATGTGACATCCAATACATCATGGACGTCATCGAGCAATGCATCATGGTGCACTGCGACTCCTTCCGGCAGCGGGAATGGAATCATCACAGCAAATTACAGCACCAATGCAACCAATGTGATCCGGACTGCCACCATTAATGTTACGGTGTCAGGCTTGCCTGTTCAATCTGTAACAGTTACCCAGGCAGCATCAACAGTTGGGATGAATGAGCATAATCTGGCAGAACTCCAGGTTTATCCCAACCCGACCAAAGGTTCGTTCAGAATCAAGGCAGCAAGCCTGAAGGATCAAATGCTTGGCGTGTCCATCACGGATATGACCGGTAAAACCATTCTGACCAGGACATGTTCAGGGAATGATGAGTATCAGTTTGATATCTCAGGGGAAACACCTGGGTTGTACTTCATCAGAATTAATACAGGAATGAATACCCAGGTAAGGCGAATCGTGTTATCGGAATAGTACAAAATTTTGTTTTGTTAATTGAGTTTTGTTGGTTTGAGTTGAACCGGGCCTGAGGGAGACCTTACAGCCCGGTTTTTTTTGCACCCATGTCATGCATATCTTTCAGCCCCTGCTGATCGTGCTGAAAACAGGCCATGGGACCGGAATACATCCGCGCAATGCAATAGTTCGAACCCTCGCATCCGGACCGGGTAATCTCCCCGGATTTAAGTTTATTGATGAAAGATGGGTCATGAATCAATGCCCTTGCGATCTGGACAAAATCAAAGCCATTCGCAAGCACGTGTTCGATCATCTCCTGCGACTTTAATCCCCCAACGAAGACCAGCGGCAGGTTCACCGATGCTCTGATTTTCAGGGCGTCCGCGAGAAAATAGCCTTCCGTGAAAGGTTCAGGTTTCATCAGGAAATTGCCGAAATATCTTGTACCGAATTTCATCCATGGATTTTTCATATAATGCGCCATGATTTTAACGGGAATGCTGCCCCGCATCACGTACATTGGCGCTTTTGAGACAAATCCGCCGGAAAGCACCAGCGAATCAACTCCTTCTTTTTCAAGCAATTCAGCGACAAGTACAGATTCATCAAGTTCCATCCCACCCGAAAATCCATCCCGCAAATTCATTTTAACAATCAATGCCATGTCGGGCCCGGTGGCCTGCTTTACCGATCGGATCACTTCAACAAGAAACCTGCTCCGGTTTTCAAAAGTACCTCCATACCGATCTTTGCGCTTATTGGTGTAAGGGGATAAAAACTGACTAATGAGGTAGCCATGACCTGCATGCACTTCAACTGCATCGAATCCGGCAGCTTTAACAATTTCAGCAGCACGGACAAAATCGCCGATAATTTCACTGATTTCACCTAATGTGGCTGTTTTCGGCCAGGTAGGCCCGTATAAATTAAAACGCCCTGACGGTGCGATGCATTTGCCGGAAACCGATTTTTGCGCCATCAGCCCGCAATGGCCGATTTGAATGGCTGCAGCGGCTCCTTCCCTGTGAATTGCATCCGTAAGGCGCTTCATTGCAGGAATTTCTTCGCGGGAAATAAGCAACTGGTGGGGAAATGACAGGCCACTTTGCGAAACCGCAGCATACGCCACGGTTGTCATGCCGACTCCTCCTGCCGCCACCGAAGAATGATAGCTGATCAGGTCATCCGAAACACGGTTGCCAGGACACATCCCCTCAAACGCAGCGGATCGGATTGACCTGTTGCGCAACAAAACAGGACCAATTTTCTTTTCAGTAAATAGCATCATGCAGGATTAAATAAGGCCGCGCTGCTTTTTTATCTCATCGTAAGCAGCACTTACTTTCTGAAATTTTTCCGTCGCAGATCTCCTTACGTCGTCGCCAAGATGGGCGACTTTATCAGGATGGTGTTTTTTCGCCATCTCCCTGTAGGCCTTTTTCACTTCATCATCCGAAGCAGCCGAAGTAATTTCAAGAACATCATACGCCCATCCCGTATTCTTTACAAACATGGCCTTGATGGAGGTAAAATCGGACGAAGACACTCCCATATAACCGGCGATCGAAGAGATCATGTCAACTTCGTCGGGATGGTAATGGTTGTCGGCGGCGGCAATGCCAAAAAGGTAGTTGATCAACTGAAGTTTCAACGCGTAATCCGTATACTGTCCAACCTGGATGCTGACTTCCTGAACATTGATATCCTGCTTCAGTATCTCCTGCAGCATCCGGATCAAACGGTTTCCCTCATCGTCACCAAACTGCCGCGTAAAGAAACTTCGGACGTAATCAAGTTCTGACTTAACAATCTTCTGGTCGGCTTTCATCACAGCAGCGGAGAGAACGAGCAGGCTCATGGAAAAATCTCCCCGGGGGGTTGACTGATATGAACTTTGCCCGCCATTCATGCCATCAAACATCGACCCAAGTGCAACTCCAAGAATTGCACCGATAGGGCCTCCGAAAACCCAGCCCAGGCCGCCACCAACCCATTTGGCATATCCCGGTTTCCGTGGTGCATTGTTGTTCGCAGGATTTCCCTGCTCATTGGCGGATCCCGGATCCGGCCCGGTTTTCGCATCAGGACGCCCCGCGGCATCCGGTGATTTTTTTCGCATACTGTAAACCGAATACAGTACAATGGCCACAATCACAATTACAATAATTTCGCCTATTCCCATGTTTATTTTATATCAATTTGAAGGTAAAAGGACATCAATCATATCGAAAGCATTTGTCATCGCAAGGCGCTGAAAATCACGGCGTGATCATCTCAGAGACTGGCAGACCGTATTCTTCCAGCATTTTTATTCCCAATTTTTCCAGTTCATCGAGAACCGGGTTATATATTTCGGGGATGACCGGAACATGAACACCTTTCACATTGATTTTCCCGTCAAGGATCATTTCAACCGCAATCGCCGCAGGAAGTGCAACCGTACGGGCGATCGAAGTATCTGTTTCAAGGGTTCCGAAGTCGAGCATGCGGGAGCGGATCACCTCTTTTCTTCCATCGGAAAAGGCTGCCAGAAATGTATGCTGCATGGCAACCATGTCGCGTTCAGTCTGACCAAGGCTCATTTTTTCGATCATCAGGTCTGATGTCACCTCAAAGGTCGAATCGATGGTCCGATTCATCGGCGTATCATTGAACAGGCCAAGCCACTCCATTGCTATCATGGCATGGGAATCAACAGGGATGCCGAGAAACCCGGCTGCCTCTTCCCGGATGCTGGATACGGGATGCGGGATACGGGATGCGGGATGCGGGATGCGGGATGCGGAAATCTGGCGGGCTACCATTTCGGAGAATGAGATCCCGGTCATGTCTGCTTTTTCGGGGGAAATGAGGTTCAGTTGCTTAATGGCATCCAATGTTTCGCACCATCCGGCATACCGGAAAGTTCCGCGGAACATGGTCTGAGCTTCAGGGATCCCGTAGATTTCCCGGTAGGCGAGTGAATCCCGGTTCGGATAGACCTCGAGTACACCCACTTCCGGAAAATCAACTTTAAACGGACGCTTGAACAAATCGCGGGTAGGCAGTTCAATCACCTTTCCATGGCGCAGATACACGGCATCATTGTTTCCCGCAAGCACTACGCCTTTCGGGCTCCATGAGAATTTATACCTGAAAGGATTGCCTGCCGCCTCGGGTGCAGGCAAAGCGCCGCAGATGGAATAGAATTCCAGGACAGCCCCTTCGCGCTCATGAATGCTGTCGATAATTCTCATTGCCGACATGTGATCGATCCCGGGATCCAGGCCCATTTCATTCAGCAGGATTATCCCGGCATCAACCGCATCTGCATGGAGAGCATGCATCTCCGGCTTAACATAGGATGTGGTCACCATGTTCTTTTTATGCGCAACACAATGCCGGGCAACCATAACATGAAACATATATGGCAGTAAACTGACGGTGATGTCATGCCCGGAGACCATACGGTCCAGTGATTCTTCGTCTGCAGCATCCCAAAATATCGACATGCCCTGAGGGTTGCCGGCGATCATTGCATCTGACCGGTCGGGGGTGTTTGAGGCGACGGTAACATGGTAGTTTTTTGACAGCAGGTATTGAATGATTGGTTTTGCGACGAGGCCGGAGCCGAGGATGAGGATGTTTTTCATGGTGAGTCGTGAGTGGTGAGGGGTGAGGGGTGAGTCGTGAGTTTATTTCAGGAATTCTTCCATGTATTTATATTCGGGGGTGAGTTCGCCGTTGTGGAGGATCAGTGCCTTTTTAATGGGTTTGGGGAGGTCAAGATCGTCAAAATGTTCACTAAAGTCGGCATCTGCAATGGGTTTCACAAAATTCACCAGGACATCGGCAAAACCATCCGACGAATCGCGGGGCAACTCGGCCGGAAGAATGTCGACCGCCATCACAAGCAGGCCATGACCTTTGTGCCCCATTGTGATATGCTCGTCTTCAGGGTTGTATACGAAAATCGGATCATCTATTTCTGTCGGTTTAAGAGTGCACTCGACCGAGCCGTTGACGTCGCAGCTGATATCGCCGATCACTTTAAGCCCGGGCTCTCCTTTTGCATACAGTTTTTTGAGATATTGTTTTGTGACAAGCCGGGGGTAACGCTTGTCCCAGTATACGCAATTAATCAGCATGGAGAGGTAAGGGACGTATTTTTCAAACCTGCTGTGGTAATTCTGCGGGTTGGTATAGTAATCATGCAGATCAAATGCCTCACCTTCGTTATGTTCAAAAAGATCCTGTTCCTTGAAGATAACCTTATATACCATGTTGTCGGGTAACATTTTACGATGATGGAGTTCCAGCAATTTGGCCGGCGAAATTTCTTTGACGGGCAGCAACCCGATGATTTCCTGGGCTCCCTGCGAAACATTGCCATACCCTGTGAATCCGACCACAAATGGCATCAGGTCATGCGGAATGCCCTTCTCCGCTATCAACTGGCCAATAGCAGAAATGTCATCCCTGGCTTCATCGAGCGAATGGTAATGACGGGCTTGCTTCAGTTTCATGAAATTCGAACTGTACCCGGCTTCCCTCAGACGCAATCCCAATGCCCACAGCGAGTTGATCATCCCTGCCATACCTGCATATCGTCCGAAGAAAATGAGACGTTTACCCTGGTCGTCGACTACCTTTTCATATTCGATCAGGTTGCACTTCAGCTCCATCATCTTCCGAAGCATGGACATGTTGTATGGCTGGCCTTTCACCACATGGGCAAAAAACACATACGTCTTTCCAAATTCAAAAAAAGTTTCAGGCATCTCCTTGACACCAAAAATAACGGAACATTTTTTCAGGTCTTTTGCAATTTTAGCGCCGGCATGAAGGTACTCTTCATCCGAGAACACTCTTTTATCGGAAGTCTGCACGATAATGTCAAGTTTCTTCTGCTTTACAAGCCTGGCCACATGTTTAGGGGTAAGGGGCGCCCGTCGTTCAAGTAAATATTTATCCTCATGCCGGATACCGATAAAATTGCTCATTGATCTGTTAGTTTTGGAACAGCAAAGGTAGGAAAACGGATTGTTTTATCCGTATATTTGAGCAAGGAAAAAGCCCATAACATTCAACAACGCCCGGTAATGCATCTCAGGACCTGTTTCATCATTCTGATTTTCCTGATCCTTACATCGCTTATGACCTATGGCGAGGGGACGAAACAGCTGAGACCGGATTCGACCGTTTCTGAAGCCGGGCTTTATTTCGACAGCGGCTCCACGGGTTATACCAGGTTTGGCATCATCAACTGTCTGCCGAATTATCGGTTGTACATCCATGTAAAGAATGCCGGGGAATCCATTCTTTTCGGGATGCAAAACTCCTTAAGCAATGTATCCTATAACCTCAGGAAACCAAACGGGACGATTGCAATGACCGGCGGCTGTCCTGCAGCCAGCAACCAGCCTGGCTATATCAGTTATTACAGGCAGGCCGTAGTGGGGCCCTTCCCGCTGAACAGCGGTTATACTCCGTTATCATACCAGGTTACGAGCATTGCCGACACCGGGAATTACTATTTTGAACTGTTTAATGTTTACGGAACGTTCAGCATAGACCTGTGGGACTTCCAGGTGGTTTCGGGGCAGCATACACCTGCAGTACCCTCCGATACGATCAATGGTCGGGTATGGTCACAATCATGGCAGTTATGGGCCCCGCTTACAGTCGGGCCATACTTTAACGGCCGTTTTTTCATTTATTCCGATGACGGAATTGTGACCAGGCTTGCATTTAACAACACCCGGGTTGGAGCTGTGACGATATTTTGCAATCCATACGGCTGCCTCAATACCGGCAATTTCGAGAATGACCGGAAGTCAATGAACAGCAACACTTTTATCACTTTCCCGGGAATAGCACAGTACAAGGTTTTCCTCAACAATCCTGATTCCACACTTTATCCAAGCGGCGTGTACGGCCAGATAACAAATGTGCCATATATGATTTCCGACACAGCTTTTTCTCCATGCAGCAGCAACAAAAGCATCATCGTGGAGGTGAACAAGGCAGGAAGTGTGGAAGTGGTGATCACAATACCATACGGAGCGCCTGCCACAACGGTCAATTTCTTTGCACCAGTGGTTCCGGGAACAAACCATATCAGCTGGGACGGGAAAGACGGGCTCGGGAACCAGGTTACCGAAGGTACCCTGATCAACGCATCCGTTACCTTTGTAAACGGTCTTACCAACCTGCCGATATGGGACCAGGAGCAAAATCAGAACGGGTTCAACATTTCGCTGGTACGCCCGGTTAATCCTTCGGTCATTACTCCGCTTACATACTGGGACGACACCCAGCTTCTTTCAAACACTTATCTGTGCCCCGTCGCTCCACAGGCAGCGAACCTTACCGGGTGCAGTCCGGGTTCAATTCAAGGCTATTCCGGATGCCATCCGTGGGGGCTGAACAGTGACGACTGCCACGATAAAATGATCAATACCTGGTGGTATGGAAGTACGAGTGTTGCCACTTTCCAGGATTTTTTTATTACCACAGCGCTTATCCCACAGGGGCACGGCGCATCACGCTGCGGACCAGGTAGCCTGATACTGCACGCAACCGTGCAGCCGCCGGCAACTGCTGACTGGTACGATACAATTTCCGGAGGAACCCCGCTCGTTTCGGGTGATACGACCTTCAACACGCCGGTTTTACAGGCATCAAAAACCTATTATGCCGAAGCACGAAATCCTGCAAGCGGGTGTTTAAGTGGTATGAGGGTCGCGGTTGTCGCAGGCATTCTGCCGGTGCCCATGCCGACAGTGACCGGGCCAACCACAGTTTGTAAAGGAACAACCGGAAGCATTTATGTCACAGAAAGCGGCAACCTGAATTACATCTGGTCTGTATCGCCAGGCGGCATGATCATTGGCGGATTCGGTACAAACGCCATACAGGTTGCGTGGAACGCAGCCGGATACCAGTCCGTTTCAGTGAACTATACCGATACCAGCGGCTGCGATGGCATCGCGCCAGCCTTGTTGAGAGTGGCGGTTGTTCCGGCTCCGGCAATGCCCGGTATTATCCAGGGAGTGGACTCCGTTTGTTCAGGAACCACGGGGGTTCACTACCTTGTGGACTCAACGGTTTCTGCCACAACTTATTCATGGTCGGTTCCGCCGGGGGCGATTGTTACAGCCGGGGCAGGCACGCATGAAATAACCGTGGACTTCCCCCAGGGGGCCACCTCCGGCAATATAACGGTCTACGGGACCAACATGTGCGGAAACGGGCCTCCAACACCGCCTTTCCCGGTAACCGTCGTCACGCCGCCAAATGCTGTTGCAGGGCCGGATGATTCGATCTGCCAGGCTCTTCCTTACGAGGTTTTCCAGGCGACGGCATCGGGATACAGCCGACTGGCATGGCATTCCAGCGGAACAGGAAGAATCCAGGATTCCACGCTGTTGAACCCGATCTATATTCCCGGAACCGGGGAGACCGGCACGGTAACGCTGACCCTCATTGCAACCGGGATTCTCCCCTGCGGCAGCGTTGCATCAGCCATGAACCTCATAATAGTCCCCTCCCCTGCGGCAAATGCAGGCAAGGATATTTCTTCGTGCGGGCTATCTCAGGTTTATCTGAGCGATGCAGCAGCCAGCGACTTTTCTTCGCTCGCGTGGTCTTCTTCGGGAACCGGGACATTCAGCGATCCACACGCACTTCATCCAGTTTATACACCCGGGCCCGGTGATCCTGCGACCGGGCAGATCATTCTTGCACTTACTGCAACAGGGTCCTCCCTCTGTCCCGCAAAACAGGACAGACTGGTTCTGTATCTCGGGCAACGAGCCATTGTCAATGCAGGTGCTGACGGATACACCTGCGGGGCAACTCCGTTTGTACCTGGAACATCCATGGCACAGAATTATTCATCAATCTTATGGAGCACAACGGGCACAGGCACTTTCAGCGATCCCATGGCGCTGCATCCTGTATTTACTCCCGGTCAGGCTGACATCATTTCCGGGAAAGTCAGTTTAATTATAACTGCTTCCGGAACAGGTAACTGTGAACCCGTGTCTGACACACTGCTCCTTCTCATTTCCGCTCCTCCCGAAGCAAGCGCAGGGCCCGATATGGCGATATGTGCCGGTGGACAGGTCATGGTATCCGGTGCCTCCGCCAGAAATTACATTACGGTTACGTGGACACACGACGGTACAGGCAGTCTTTCAGGCGCCAACCAATTAACCCCGGTTTACATCCCGAGCCAGGGAGAAACAGGCACAATAACCCTCACATTCAGAGCATCAGGTATCGAATCATGTGCTGCCGATACCGCCTCAGACCGCATGCAGATTCTCATCTACCAGGAGTTGAATACGGATGCAGGCACCGACCAATCCATCACTTACGGTTCAACAGTGAAACTTACAGGCAGCGCGGAAGGAGGTTCGGGAAACTATTCATATCAGTGGGAACCGGCTGAATTGCTTACGGATTTTTCAGCTGCATCTCCCGAGACATTGCCACTTAGCCAGACAGTTACATTCCTGCTTAAAATAACCGACCTGGCATCGGGATGCACCGGGTCTGATACCGTCAGGATAACGGTGGGAACGCGTAAAAACACCGAAGAATGCCTGGTCATCTATAACGTGATTACACCAAATGGCGACGGGCAAAATGACACCTGGGTCATCGACTGCATCGATAATTTTCCGGTCAACAAAGTCACTGTTTTCAACCGGTGGGGTGATAAAATAAATGAATTCGAAAATTACAACAATACTACGACCGTATGGAAAGGGACCGATGTTAAAAACGAACAGGTGCCTGACGGGACTTACTACTATATCGTCGCAATAAAGGATGGCGGAACATATACCGGGTGGGTATTTGTAAGGGGTGGAACAAAATAACGGGCTGAATGAACAGGTTTTTATTTTTTGTTAAAATTTTTATCATCTGTCTTATAGGCTGGCCGGCAATTTCCAACGGTCAGCAGGATCCGCTTTTCACCCAATACGCTTACAATAAACTTGCATTCAACCCTGCCTATGCAGGGAGTGCCGGCCGCTTTTCCCTCGACCTGATCACGCGGATCCAATGGGTGGGAATTCACGGGGCTCCGCGAACCATTTCGTTCAATGCCCATGCCCCGCTGCGCAACCGGAAAATCGGTTTAGGCATCAATGTTTACCGCGACGAACTTGGCCCGACCGTCGATTACGGGGCAATGGCCGCTTTTGCATACCGCATCCTGTTCCCGACCACAACATTGTGTTTCGGCGTGCAGGCAGGGTTCAAATACATGGACATTAACTGGAGTTTGCTCAACCCGAAGGACCAGGCGGATATCCTGCTGACAAACTCCGTGACGAACAAAGCGGTTCCGGATCTTGATTTTGGAATGTACTATTACGGGAACAGGTTCTATGTCGGGTTATCAGCCAGGCATTTGCTGCAGAACCAGATACTTGTATCCAGCACCGCACCCGATGACAAGAACAGTTTCACCAGGTTGCTCCGGAATTATTATTGCATGGCAGGCGGCGCCATACCATTGACAGACAAGATCGACCTGATCCCGTCCGTACTGGTTAAATATCTTCCGAACGCCCCCGTGCAGGCCGACCTGAATGTAAGTTTCCTTTGGAACAACCTGCTGACACTGGGGGCAGCCTACCGCACTGAACAGGCCCTTGCCATGCTCATACAGATCAATATCGGCCAGGGTTTCTCCCTGGGCTACTCATATGATATCTGGTTCAACCCTCTGAATTCATACAACTCCGGCTCCCATGAAATCAGGCTGGGCTACGAATTTGATATTTTTCACAAAGACAGAATGTTAACACCGAGGTATTTTTAATTAATTGGTCGAAAAATGTCCGTCAGGGTACTCTTTTTATGCCTTTGCCTGCTTGCCAGTTTTACCGGTACCGGCCAGAATGACGTGAAAAGCGCACAGAAGGAGATGTCGCTTTACAATTATTCGAAGGCTGCCGAAATCCTGCTGAAAGTGGAGGCATCAGGAAAAGCGCAGAACAAATGCGAAGCTACCTGGTTGCTTGCGGATTGCTACCGGATGATGAACGATCAGGCAAATGCAGGAATATGCTATGAAAAGGCATTCGGGATGGCCGATCAGTGCGGCAATGCGAGTCGTCCGGCAGCCGGAGATTATTTTAATTTCGCACAGGCTTTGCGCTCGGGTGGCGAGTATATCAGAGCCAAAAAGTTTTTCCTCCGGTTTGATTCAATGGTTTCAGGCCAGCACCGCGGAGCTTTGTTCGCAACTTACTGCGATAGTGCCATTTCCTGGCAGAAAGCCGATCGTGTTTTCGAAACCGGCAATGTAAAAGAGTTGAACTCGCCGCAATCGGAATTCGGAACGGTCTTTTATAAATGCGGGATTGTATTTGCCAGCGACAGGTTGTCAACGGCCATGCCGGATCGAAGGTATGGATGGACAGGAAACAATTATCTCAGCCTTTACTTTTCCGAGCCTGCCGACCTTGCTGCATTTCCCGGGGGTTACAAAGTGCCATCGCCGATGACCGATATACCCGGACAAGCCTGGCATGACGGGCCGGCAACATTCAACGCTGACTTCACCGAAGTCTTTATTAACCAGACACTATTGAAGCCCGACAAAGGCAAAAAAGAGCCCGGCAAGGTCAGGACACATTTGTTAAAGGTGGTATCTTCCGTATTGAAAGACGGCAAATGGTCTTCGGCAGCGCCATTCTTTCTGAACAGCGATGAATATTCTGTGGGCCATCCCGCTCTTTCAGCAGACGGAACAACGCTCTTTTTTGTTTCCGACATGCCGGGCGGGTATGGCGAAACCGATATCTGGTATTGCAAACGCGATGGTTCCGGCTGGGGTAAGCCTGTAAACATGGGACCAACCATCAACACACCCGGTAAAGAGATGTTTCCGTTTATCGCTCCGAACGGAGATCTCGCTTTTGCTTCAGACGGCCTGCCCGGATTTGGCGGGCTTGATCTGTTCATCTCCAGGAACGTCGCCGGCAAATTCGGTACGCCCGCAAACATGGGCTGGCCTGTCAATTCTTCCTGTGATGATTTTTCGCCTGCAATCGCCGAAAATGATTCCTCCGGTTTTTTCAGTTCAAACCGCCCGGGCGGGATGGGAGGTGATGACATCTACCGTTTCAGGAAAATCCGGCATCCTGAGGAGAAACCGGTGGACTCCACAGTTCTCATACCGCCCATCCTGGTTATCAAACCAATACCAGATACGCTTCAAATCAATAAAAGCTACCGGCTGGAAAATATATTCTACAATTTCGACAAATGGGACATCCGCGCGGATGCTCAACCTTCACTGGATAAACTGGTCGCGATCATGAAGGAATATCCTGTTTCCGTCGAACTCGGATCACATACCGATTGCAGGGGTTCCGAATCCTATAACCAGGAACTGTCGCAAAAAAGGGCTGAATCGGCTGTAAACTACATCATTTCCCGCGGAATTTCCGCCGAAAGGATTATTGCAAGGGGGTACGGAAAATCGCAGCTGGTAAACAAATGCAATTGTTCCGGAGTGAATTCCTGTTCTGAAGCAGAACACCAGTTTAACCGCCGCACCGAATTCAGGATCACCGGTATAAAACAATAACCTGCCTTTTTTTTCTAAATCATTGCGATTCACTTACTGTAAAACCCGGCGTATCTATTTTGTTTTTGCACTATCTTTGCGGGTCAAATAAAACCCCACAACCATGAAAACAAAAATTCATTTTTCCCTGATACTGTTTCTGTCAATTATCTGTTTAAGCGCATCGGCCCAGGTCGGAAAAATTATCGTTTTTGCCCCGCAAGGCGAGAAATTCTCCCTGTTTTTAGGTGGCAGCATGCAAAACAGTGAACCGGCAGCAAGGGTTGAGTCAGACAATCCCGGGGGCCCAACTTATAAAATACGGATTGTTTTTCCTGATGCTTCCGTGAAGGAGATCAGCAAACTCGTGTTTAACAAACCAAGCAGCACGATGTATTACAAGGTGTCAAAAACGCCCAAGGGAACATTCATGCTGGAATCAACCACCTCCGAGTGGATGGAAGACAGCGGCAATTCACAAAAGGGAACTCCTCCGCCAACAGAAGTTCAGCCTGATAAAAAAGAATCAAGGTCCGATCAGGCAGCCGCCACGGAAACTAAAAAAACCACCGGCACCAAAGGCTGTAATAATCCCATTTCGGACGCAGATTTCACAGCACAGTTAATTGACATCAGTGCGCGCCCGTTTGAACCCATGCAACTCAGTGCAGCTAAGAAAATGGCAGAAACACACTGCCTGCTGGTTTCACAGGTGACACTGGTCATCAATGTTTTCGACTCGGAATCGTCAAGGTTAAGTTTCGCAAAATATGCATATGACTACACCTACGACCGGCAGAATTACATGGATGTCAAGGACGCCCTCCATTCCCAATCATCTAAAAACGACCTCGATAAATTTATCAAAGGGAAATAGTTCATGAAACAGACGTTACGCCGGGTACTCATATTCCTGAAGTATTTTCTTATCATCTATTTTGCCTCTTCCCTTTTCTTTGTTGTCCTGTATAAATACGTCAACCCTCCGGTGACACCATTGATGGTAATCAGGCTTGCTGAACAGTCGTTCGGTGGTCAAACCATCAAACTGAAAAAAAGCTGGATGTCCATTGATAAAATGTCGCAAACCCTTCCCCTGGCGGTTATTGCTTCGGAAGACAACCTGTTTTTCGAACACTCTGGTTTTGATTTTGAATCCATCGAAAAGGCGAAAGAATACAATGCAAAAAAACAAGGCAAAAAAGTACGCGGAGCGAGTACGATTTCGCAACAGACAGCCAAGAATGTATTCCTGTGGCCTCAGCGTTCGTGGCTGCGCAAAGGTCTTGAAGTCTACTTCACCGTTCTGATCGAATTCGTTTGGGGAAAAAAGCGCATTCTCGAGGTATATCTGAATGTCATTGAAACCGGCAAAGGAATCTACGGTGCAGATGCAGCAGCCCAATCTTATTTCGCGAAACCTGCATCGGGCATATCCCGGGGCGAATCTGCCCTGATCGCGGCGGTATTACCAAACCCGCTGAAATGGAACCCCGCATCCCCTACCCCGTACATCCGCGGAAGGCAGCAGTGGATCCTTTGGAATATGAACAATATCGGCGGACTCCGCTATTAAATTTCCTTCCCGGATTTCTCCTTTATAAGCGTTTTATTTTGTACTTTTGCCGCTTCAAATTTTTTACTAACCTAAATGATGTCAATTATGGCAAAACAAGCTAAAGAAAACAAGTACGTCTACTATTTTGGCGGCAAGGAAGCCGAAGGTACGGCCGAAATGAAGAATCTGCTTGGCGGTAAAGGCGCTAACCTCGCTGAGATGGTAAACATCGGGCTGCCGGTACCTGCCGGTTTTACAATCACCACTGAAGTATGTACATATTACCAACAGAATAAAAAGTCCTATCCCAAGGAATTGAAAAAACAGGTTGCCGACAGCCTGAAAGCTACTGAAAAGGAGATGGGCGCCATTTTCGGCGATAAAACCAATCCTCTTCTTGTATCCGTTCGCTCCGGCGCACGCGCATCCATGCCCGGTATGATGGAAACTGTTTTGAACGTTGGATTGAACGATATAACCCGTGAAGGCCTTATCAAAAAGACCAAAAACCCGCGCTTTGTATATGATTCACAGCGTCGCCTCATCCAGATGTACTCGGATGTGGTGATGGAGAAAGCTGCCGGAATTGAACCAAAAGAAGGTCAGGGAGTTCGCGTTCAGCTTGAAAAGGAACTTCACAAAATGAAGGAAAAAAGGGGAGCCAAAAGTGATACCGACCTCACGGCAGACGATCTGAAGGCACTCATCGAAACCTATAAGAAAAAAGTAAAAGAGGTATTGGGCAAGCCTTTCCCCGAAGATCCGATGGAACAGCTCTGGGGTGCAGTAGGTGCAGTTTTCTCCAGCTGGAACGGCAAACGTGCCATTTCTTACCGCCGTTTCGAAGGCATTCCCGATGAATGGGGAACTGCTGTGAACGTTCAGTCGATGGTTTTTGGAAACATGGGCGACACTTCTGCTACCGGTGTGGCGTTTACGCGCAACCCGGCCACCGGCGAAAACTATTTTTATGGAGAATGGCTGGCAAACGCACAAGGCGAAGATGTCGTGGCTGGTATCCGCACCCCCAACCCGATCAACGAAATCGGAAAGAACGAGCACACAATGAAGCTGGAATCACTGGAAACAGCCATGCCGGTTGTTTACAAGGCACTTCACAAAATTGAACGTTCCCTTGAAAAACACTACCGCAACATGCTCGACATCGAGTTCACCATACAGGACACCAAACTTTACATGCTTCAGTGCCGCGTCGGAAAACGCAATGGCCCTGCTGCTGTAAAAATGGCTGTCGACATGTTCAACGAAAAGCTGATCACGAAGGAAGAGGCTGTTTCACGCGTGGAGCCCAGCCAGCTTGACGAACTGCTTCACCCGATCCTTGACCCGAAGGCGGAAAAGAGCACCAAGCCGATGGCAAAAGGTCTTCCGGCAGGTCCCGGCGGATCAACCGGTCAGATCGTATTCAATTCGGAAGATGCCGTTGCATGGGCAAAAAAAGGCAAAACCGTCATCCTGGTCCGTGAAGAGACCAACCCCGAAGATATCGAAGGCATGCGTGCGGCACAGGCAATCCTTACCGCTCGTGGCGGGATGACCAGCCATGCAGCTCTCGTTGCCCGCGGATGGGGTAAATGCTGCATCGTTGGTGCCGGCGGCCTCAAAATCGAAGCCTCCAAAAAAACGATGAAAATCGGGGATATCACGTTGAAAGAAGGTGATTTTATCTCCCTGAACGGCTCCAAAGGCTATGTTTACAACGGCCAGTTGCCAATGATCAAGGCTGCTGAAGAAAATCCGGATTTCCAGGCGTTCATGAAACTGTGTGACGGAGTTCGTACCATGAAAATCCGGACCAACGCCGATACGCCCGAGGATGCTGCAAAAGCGCGTGTCTTTGGCGCCGAAGGTATCGGATTGTTCCGCACCGAACACATGTTCTATGGCAAAAATGCTGAAAAGCCCCTCTTCCTCCTCCGCAAGATGATCGCTTCAAAATCGGAAGAAGAACGCCGCAAGGCATTGAACGAGCTCTATCCTTTCGTCAAGGAAGACATCAAGCAGACCCTGGCTGCCATGGACGGATATCCTGTAACCATCCGCACCCTCGATCCGCCGCTGCACGAGTTCATTCCGCAGAACGAAGATGCCCGCAAAAAAATCGCCGACAGTCTGAAGATTTCTAAGGAAGAATTCGACCGCCGTGCCGATGCGCTGCATGAAACAAACCCGATGATGGGCCACCGTGGCGTCCGTTTGGGCATCACTTACCCTGAAATCACCGAGATGCAGGTGCGCGCCATCTTTGAAGCCACGGCCGAACTGATTAAGGAAAAGAAGAAAGTGTTTCCTGAAATCATGATCCCGGTAACCTGTACCGAGAAGGAGTTGAAACACCAGTATGTCATCATCGACGAAATCTATGCGGAAGTCTGCAAGAAATTCAAGATGAAAGAGATTCCCCACATGGTCGGAACCATGATCGAAATCCCGCGTGCTGCCCTCACTGCCGATAAAATTGCAGAGACTGCCACCTTCTTCTCATTCGGGACCAACGACCTCACCCAGATGACTTTCGGATTTTCACGCGATGATATCGGTGGATTTGTTCCTGAATATGTCGAGCAGAAAATCCTCCCGGTTGACCCGTTCCAGGTGATCGATTTCGACGGTGTCGGACAACTGATGAGAATGGCCGTTGAAAAAGGACGTTCCACCCGCAAAGACCTGAAGATTGGCATCTGCGGCGAGCATGGCGGCGAGCCTGCTTCCGTTGAATTCTGCCACTCACTTGGTTTCAACTACGTGAGCTGCTCACCGTTCCGCGTTCCTATCGCCCGTTTGGCTGCAGCCCAGGCGGTGATCAAACAGAAAAAAGCCGCAGCTGCTGCAACACCTGCTGCAAAAAAAACCGCGGTTAAAAAGGCGGGGAAGAAAAAGTAACCCTGCAACTTCTAAAATCAAAAAGTCAACCTGGCAACAGGTTGACTTTTTTTTATCTTTACTTTATTTGCCGGGCTTTTTGCAACTCTTCAACATCGGCTTTATCTTTAAGCCGTCCTGCCAAAATTTTATTGATAATCAAATCCTCATAGCCAAGGAACGGTACATCGTAATTTTCGATTGCCAGATAGTCGCAATTTTTGAATGCCGCATCAAATTTAAGTCCTGAAATAGAAGTCAGAAATTCAATCTTTTCCGGAGGGTTATTAAAATGAAATGCAAGCGTTTCTGTGAAATCCTTATTCTTTAAAAGGGCAATTGACTCAGGTGAAAGACCAAATTTTGCAATAGCCGGCAGTAATTTCAATTTATTTTCGTTTGTTGGTCGAATCCATAAGTCCATGTCTCCGGTTGTCCGGATATATCCATGGAAAACAACCGATAATCCGCCAACAACAATGAAATCCACTTCATGTTTCAATAATTCCAACAGGAACCGTTGATGGAAATCATTGAATATATTCATATGGATTTCACAGTAAAAACAATTTCAAATACCTGGTTGCCGGTATTTCCCGGCAAAGTGTCTTTATAAATGGAATTGACCATCATGGTATGCAACTCTATTCGCTGCGACGGTGTAAGGTGACGCCAAAAAAAATAATTTGCCTCTTCCTGACCTTCAAAGTCGGAAAAAGTTATTTCAGATAAAGACTTACGATACCTGTCTGATAACACATATTCAGCCATCGGCTCATCAACCCTGGGCAATAACTCGTCCTCATTCATATTCCTGTGGCAAACTGGCCTGACTATGATTTAAAAACAAATATACGAAACCTGAAATCAACTTCAATCAACGTGTAACATTTAATTGATCCTCAATGCTTCGGCGCATCCTTTTTACAGCATGCAGGCAGTTTGTTGTAGGCGGCCTGATTTGCCGGTATTGTGTCAGCATCATACCCAAGTTTCGACAAGGTGTTGCGTAAAACCGCCGGGCTTGTTTTGGCCGGATTATAAATGATTGTTGCTATCTTGGTTTCCACGTCAAGATTCCCGGATTTCACCCCTTTTTCATATGCCAGGCAACCTTCTATCCGGTCCTTGCATTGCCCGCATACCGCCGACGTTTTAATTGCCACGGTATCGATTTTTTTTTGCTGGGCAAAACAGGCAGATGAAAAACCAACCATCGCCAGGAATAAATAGATCAATATTGTATTTCTGTGTATCCTTCTCATAACCATTACCTTTCTCTTGTTTTGAATTTTAACATTTGACTTTGCACTTTGCATTTTGCAATTACTTTATCGTCAGCCTGATCCCTGCATAAATCGTAATCCCCACAATGGGCCCCCATGCCATGGATGCATCAAAATGGGTGTGGTAAGGTTTCCAGTACTCTGCAATTGGAATACTTTGCCGGAAATTGGTCAGATTCTCTCCGCCAACATACACATCAAAGTGTTTGAACTTTTTCGTCACCTGGCCCAGGAGGTTGAACCAGACCGGCGACCATCCCGGCCGCTGCAGGAATGCCGGCATTTTCTGAGTATCCGGTATCCGGGCCGGCCCATTGAGCTGTCCCGTGAGATCAAACTTCCATTTATCAAACTTGGTAGCATATCCCAGGGAAAGCAAACCTTTGTACTGATTGACCATCGATTTCTGCCTCAGCACGCCTCCCTCTGTAATTTTAACATCATTGTAGCGGAATGCAGCCGTGATGGTAAGGCGTTTTACCGGCGAAAATGTAAACTGAATCTGGGCGCTGTTGGCATAGGATTTTCCATTGAGGTTGTAGAAATACAAGGCCGTCGGCATACTGTCCTGATCGGCAATAACCTGCTTCACAAAGCTGGTCCTGTATGCATCCACCGACAATTCAGCCTTTTCGTTGAACAACGTAAAATTCCAGGCGAAGTTCAGCCCGTAGTTCCACGCCTCCTCATTTCCAAGGTCGGGTGCAAAATACATCACCCGCTGACTCACAAAAACCGAACTGTTTTCGGCAAGGAGATTCGGCGAGCGGTAACCTTTCCCTATTGACCCGCGGATGGTGGTCGTTTTGGAGGGATTGACCCGCAGATGCAACCTGGGTGTGAAATAAAACCCGAAACGGCTGTTATAATCGGCCCGAACCCCGGCGATCAGGGCGAACTTTCCGCAGAGATCATAGGTGTATTCAAAAAATGCACCTGCAACATATTCATTCCTGTCAATCAGGTATGTAAATACGGAATCACCAACCAGCGTGAACAGGTCAGCCCTGGTAGCGGTGGAATCGGGTGGCAGTGTCTGGTAACGGTATTTCAACCGGGTTTGAATGAAGTTTTCGCTGTAATCGTCGAGGATATAACTGGCCCCGGCAGAAATCTTGTGTTTGTTGTTATTGAATGAAGTTGTGAAAATCAGGTTGGCGTTGAAATTTTGCTCATGGCCATGATACAGGTTAATGCCATAAAAGCCGTCCTGCTGATGGTTGATTCCTGACAGGATAAGTCCGATGCTCGATTTCCCGCCCTTTCCCATGAAAGTCCCGTTCTTCCAGAACATCTCCATCCTGTTGGTTTTCACCCCAATTCCGTATTTCTTGGAATCGTTTGTGATTCCAGTGGTATCGGTATTCCAGGTGTTTTTGTCAAACGCCATCTGCCCGCCATTCCGTTCCTCGTACAGGTATTTGAAGCCAAGGCGGGAGACCCATTTGTTTGGCAGGATATAATCCCACCTGTTCATCGCCGTGATGGTGGTAATTTTGGGCATGTCCATAAACCCGTCGGTTGAATCAGGCTCCTGTACGATATTGCGGTCGAATTTATATTGTGACGTCGCGGCATGGAAAAGGAGCGACGTGCTCAGTTTGTCATTGATCTTCACAGCACCGTCGGCATTGGCTTCAAAACGGAGGTTGCTGTTTCCAAAAACATTCAGGAAGAATTTTTCGCTGGTTTCAGGTTTCTTGTACTCCACGTTGATCTGGCCGGTAACCGATTCATACCCCTGGACAACGGAGGAGGTGCCTTTGGCCACCTGGATGGACTCCATCCATGATCCCGGGATGTAGTTCAGTCCGAATGGTGTCGCCAGTCCCCGGATCAGCGGTACGTTTTCCGTCATAATCTGGCTGTAAATCCCTGAAAGCCCGAGCAGCTGAATCTGTCGTGCCCCCGAAAGCGCATCGGAATAAGAAACATCGACTGATGCATTAGTCTCGAAACTTTCAGCCAGGTTGCAGCATGCCGCACGCTGCAGTTCTCCCACGGAGATCAACGTGGTTGACTGTGTCCGGAGCCTGGAAATGGAAGTATTATCCTGTTTACCCTTGATTTCCACTTCGTTCAAATCTGTTTTATCCGGCTGGAGCAGCACTTCAATGTCTGCATTTTCCCTGGTTACTTTTAATGTATCTTTCCGGTAGCCCAGAAGGCTGACAATAAGACGTTTGTCGTTTACACCTTGCCTTGACAGATGGAAATGCCCCTTGTCATCGGTGAAGGTGCCCCTGGTGGTTCCGATCCAAAAAACGTTTGCACCGGTCAAAGGCGATTTTTTACCGGCACCTTCCAGCTCGAAAACGGAGCCCGATACTGATTGTGAATATGAACGTACGGCAGGTGCCAGCAACGTTATTATGAACAGCAAAATGACTGCATACTTCTTTCTCATGATTTTTCCTTGTTAACGGGTAAATAACAAATGCGAACCCGAACGGATTACGACTGTTGACCAGGAATCTGTTCAGCTTTTAAACAAAGGAAAAATGAGGAACCGGAATCTTAGGCTGGTGAAGTGCAAGGACCCGCTCCTTCCCTGAGACGGGTGGCGAAGTGCAATGCGGAATGACATAATCGTTGGCAGTTGCATCATGTCCTATAGAAAAATCGGAAGGCAACTGAAATCCAGATACAGTGAAATCAATGAAAGAAAACTGGCTAACTACGACAGGCGCAGGGGTTACCGTTGCCTTAATGAAAAATTTAATGTTTTTACAATGCTCGGGCTTCGACAGGTTGCACAAATGCGCATGATCAGGGGTGACAAGTTCGACTTCGCCTGCAGAGCAGCAGCAGGATGACTGGTGCGCGAATATCTCGGGAAACAGCGTGATTTCGGTCTTGCCCTTGCAACTGCAAATATGCTCAAAGATTGATATTCCGGTCGTTCCGCACAGAAACACCAACAAGAGCAAAAGAATACCGATGCGCTGAATTATTTTCATCAAAATATTTGAACTGCAAAAGTACTACATTTTTCAATATTGAAAGGCCCTGATTATAATCCTCCCGATTTGTAATGCCTTAATCACGAACCAACAATTATTTACGGTAATATTGCAGCGTAAGATTTCTCGCAGACATTGCAAAAAATTGCGAGAAGTTGCGAGAAAATAGTCCTATGGATAAATTATTTTGCGGAACCAATGTAATCGATTTATCAACCCCTGCAGTGATGGGAATCCTGAACCTGACTCCGGATTCGTTTTTCGACGGAGGAAATTATCCGGACATCGATGCCCGGATAAAGCAGGTCGGTAAAATGCTCGGGGAAGGCGCTTCCATCATCGACATCGGAGCTGTTTCCACGAGGCCGGGAGCGGATGACGTTGACGAAGCTGCCGAAATCAGCCGTCTGGTCCCCACCCTTAAAGCAGTTCTGCAGCATTTTCCCGGTTGCACCGTGTCAGTTGACACTTTCCGTCCCGCAGTTGCCAGGGCCGCGGTCGAAAACGGCGCGGGCATGATCAACGACATATACGGCGGGCGGTTCGACCAGTCCATGCTCCAAACCGTTGCCTCTCTGAATGTTCCGTATATCCTGATGCATATGAAAGGCTCCCCGGCCAGAATGCAGGACCATCCGGATTATGCCGATGTAGTTGCCGAAGTTTCATACTTTTTCGAACAACAGGTGAGCAAATGCCGGGCGGCGGGAATTCGCCAGGTTATCCGCGATCCCGGATTCGGATTCGGTAAGACGATCGAACAAAATTTCTCGCTGCTTTCGCACCTTGAAGAATTCACTTCACCTGAGATACCTCTTTTGGTTGGGATATCAAGAAAATCAATGATATACAGGCACCTGGACATCCAACCGTCCGAATCGCTTAACGGCACCACCGCCCTCCATGCCATCGCCCTTCTGAAAGGCGCAGACATTCTCAGGGTGCACGATGTAAAACAGGCTGTGGAGGCGATCAGGCTGGTGAGGATGCTTGATTAGGGGAAAAGTGTTACTTTTGATGCGGGAGGCGGGATACGGGATGCGTTTCGTTAACTTTCACCTTTTGTATTTGGACTTTGATTTTTGAAATTTTGATATGCTCTTAATCGGACTTTTCACGCTTCGGATCGTTGATATCATCGACATAATCCTGTTTGCGATTCTGTTATATGAAATTTACATCCTTGTCAAAGGCACGGCAGCTATCCGTATTTTCACGGGTATCATTGCTGTGTATCTCATCTGGCGAGTGGTAAAGGCCTTGCAGATGCAGCTGCTTACCGAAATCCTCGGGCAATTTATAAGTGTGGGGGTTATCGCCCTGATCGTTGTCTTCCAGCCTGAAATCAGGCAATTTCTGCTCATGGTCGGAAATACGAAGATCATCAAAAACCAGCGGACCAGGTTTCTTTTCTGGCAGCTTAAAATCGAAAACCCTGTCCGCCTCAATATTGATGAAATTGTGAAAGCATGCCAGAAAATGGCTGAGACTAAAACCGGGGCATTGATCGTGATTACGCAGCAGAACGAACTGGCACAGTATATTTCAACCGGTCAGGCCGTCGACGCCAGGATATCACAGGTACTTCTGGAGACCATATTCTTTAAAAACAGTCCGCTGCACGACGGGGCTGTAGTGATCATTGGTGAACATATCAGGGCGGCACGTTGCATCCTGCCCGTTTCGAACAAAGCAACCATTCCTACGTATTACGGCCTGCGCCATCGTGCAGCCGTCGGGATTACCGAAAAGTCAGACGCTGTTGCCATCACCGTATCGGAAGAGCGGGGCCAGATTGCCTACTGTTATGAAGGCAGGCTGTATGAGAATGTCAAACCGAGTGAACTCTCAAATTTCCTTGAAGGGCTGTTTCAATAATGCAGGCAATGAAAGCAATGCATACAATGCAAGCAATGCATACAATGCAAGCAATGCAGGCAATGCGTACAATGCTAGAAATGCAGGGGAAAGCGATGTTATTTGGGAGAGGAGCGTTTTACAGGCTTCCTGGCTTTAGCCATTGAATCGGCGACCCGTAAACTGTCAGCTTTTTTCCGGGCTTCAAATTCTTTAATCAGCATGTCAGGTGTTTTTCCAAGGTTCTGGATAGCCAGCCGTGCATCCCTTGTGAAATTATCCGTTGGATATTTTTCGATAAACAGAAGGTAGGTCTCACGGGCTTTGTCAAGATTCTGAATAACATTTTCGTAAACAAAAGCTTTGAAAAACAAGCAGAGTGAAGCCTTCGGTTTATCGGGATAATTTTGCAGGTACTGGTCGAAGAGGGTAAGGGCCTTCGAACCGTCTCCCGAATTCATCGAAATGTTGGCGGCTTTGAAAAGGTAGCCCGGGGCAAGCGAGTCTTTCGGATATTCTTTTATAAAGACCTCGTAAAGTGACAGCAGGCTATCCGCTTTTGCTTTGTTAAAACTTACGGCCTCCGGAGAAAAAAGGCTCTTCTCCATTACATCAATTCTTGATACGGTTTTCTCTCTCGACGGTCCGCAACTGACAATCATCATCAAAAGTCCTGAAATCAGGAAAAAGGTTGTTTTTTTCATACTTGAATTATTGCTTGATCAGTGGTTTAACAGGCTGTTTTACTTTCTCCCTTTTTTAACCTGCGGAAACATCATACGGTACGACACTTCCACATTTCCCTTGCTTATATCGGTCAACCGGCGTTTAAGCAGCATTTTTTTGAGTGTTGTGATTCTGTCTACGAATACAATTCCTTCGATGTGGTCATATTCATGCTGGATTATCCTGGCAATCACGCCGTCATACCGCTCGTCATATTCAATAAAATTTTCGTCCATGTACCGGATACGGATGATGGGCTTTCTCATAATGTCTTCGCGCAATCCGGGAAAACTGAGGCAACCCTCGTTGAACGAAAATTCATCCCCTTCCTCCCGATAAATCCTCGCATTGATGAATGCTTTTTTAAAATGGCTGGTTTCAGGGTATTTTTCATCAAATGCGGAAGCATCAATTACAAATATCCTGACCGACCTGTTGACCTGCGGAGCGGCCAGGCCAACCCCGTCGGATGTATACATGGTTTCCCACATGTCGGCGATAAACTCGCCGAGATCGGGATAATCGGGAGCCACATCCTGGGCGGCTTTCTTTAAAACAGGGTGCCCGTAAGCAACGACTGGCAAAATCATAGAATGCTGGGTTATGTTAAGTTATGGGGTGAACAGGCGGACAGGCGGACAGGCGGAGCGTGGTATTTCTTTTCATTTTGCATTTTGATTCTGCATTTTGCATTTTCCTACAGTTTTCTCTCCATATATGACTGCAACATGATTGTCGCGCTCACCGTATCCACCAGGGCCTTATCCTGGCGGTCTTTCTTTTTTAAGCCAGCCTCCCTTATCGCACGGGTGGCGAGAAGCGAAGTGAACCGCTCGTCAGCCCTTTCAACCGGGATCGAGGGAAACGCGGTTTTCAGCGCTTTAACAAATGGTTCGATAAAAACAGCTGATTCAGATGCGGTATAATTCATCTGCTTCGGTTCGCCAACGACAAAAAGCTCCACACTGTTTTTAGCTGAATAGTCCTTCAGGAAATCCAGGACATCCATTGACCTGACGGTGGTCAGACCGGTGGCAATGATCTTCAGTTCATCCGTCACCGCAAGTCCCGTCCTCTTCTGACCGTAATCAATTGCAACAATCCTGCCCATTTCCTGATTTTAATGCAAAGGTATAAAGATTTCGGATTTCCGATTTCCGATTTCGGATTTAAGGTTAACTTTGACCTTTGCATTTTGCAATTTACATTGTGACTATTTTCTTTTGGCCAGAAACATGACAAATCTCCGACAACTTATAGAATCCGCCTGGGAAGACCGGGAATTATTAAAGCAATCCGAAACCCGTGATGCGATATGCCTGGTCGTTGACCAACTTGACAAAGGGGTGCTGCGGGTTGCATCCATGGAGTCGGGGGAATGGATCACGCATGAATGGATAAAAAAAGCGGTTATTCTTTATTTCCCGATCCGGAAGATGGAAATAACGGATATCGGTCCATTTCAGTTTCATGATAAAATTCCTTTAAAGACAAACTACGATAAACTTGGTGTCCGGGTTGTTCCGCATGCAGTTGCGAGATTCGGTTCCTTCCTCGCCGAGGGTGTGATTCTGATGCCATCTTATGTCAATATCGGGGCTTACATTGACACGGGAACCATGATCGACACCTGGGCAACGGTGGGATCGTGCGCTCAAATCGGCAAACACTGCCATCTCAGCGGCGGAGTTGGTATCGGCGGCGTGCTCGAACCAGTCCAGGCAGCCCCGGTTATTATCGAAGATCATTGTTTCCTTGGTTCCCGCAGCATCGTCGTTGAAGGTGTCCGTGTAGGGAGAGAAGCAGTTCTGGGCGCAAACGTCGTACTGACCGCGTCGACCAAAATTCTGGATGTCACCGGCACTCAGCCTGTGGAATATAAGGGGTATGTACCGCCCCGGTCGGTTGTCATTCCCGGATCATTGCCAAAAACGTTTCCATCGGGCACGTACCAGGTTCCCTGTGCCCTGATCATCGGTCAGCGGAAACCTTCGACAGACCTGAAAACATCGCTGAACCAGGCCCTGCGCGAATTCGATGTACCCGTATAAATGAAAAAAATCCTGGTCATACAGACTGCCTCCATCGGCGATGTGATCCTGGCAACAGCAGTCATTGAAAGCCTTCACCTGGCATATCCCCGGGCAATTATTGATTTCCTGGTTAAGAAAGGGAATGAAAAACTTTTCGACGGCCACCCCTTCCTGAACGAGGTGATTGCCTGGGATAAACGGTCGGAGAAATATTCCGGGTTCCTGCGGATACTCCGGAAGGTAAGACAAACAAAATACAGCCTGGTTGTGAACATTCAGCGTTTTTTTATGACCGGCCTGCTGACGGTTCTCTCCGGTGCCGGGGAAACAAGAGGATTTTCGAAAAATCCGATGTCATTCCTGTTCACCAGGAGCGTGCAACATCCGATAGGCGCGGGCGTCCATGAAGTTGTCCGCAACAATGCCCTTGTAAGCGACCTGTGTATCACCGGAGACATGAAGCCGATGCTGTACCCTTCAGTGACCGATGAATCGGCAGTCGCCGGGTTTGCTGCCGGAAAATTCTACACCATTTCACCCGCATCACTCTGGTATACCAAGCAATATCCGGCAGAAAAATGGAAAGAACTTATCCGTAAAATCCCGGAGGAAGCGGGAATCTGTCTTCTCGGAGCCACGGCAGACAAAGACCGTTGTGAAGAGATCATCCAACAGGCCGGAAGGAACGGCATCGTCAGCCTTGCCGGGAAACTCAGTTTCCTTCAATCTGCAGCACTGATGAAACGGGCCCGGATGAATTTCACCAACGATTCGGCCCCAATGCACCTGGCCTCGTCTGTCGATGCACCTGTTACAGCCGTCTATTGCTCGACCATCCCTGGTTTTGGTTTCGGCCCCCTGTCCTCAAACGCTGCCACCGCAGAGATCAGCATACCCCTCTACTGCCGGCCATGCGGCCTTCACGGTTATAAAGCCTGTCCGGAGAAGCATTTCAAATGCGCTTTTGGGATTGAAACAAAAAAACTTGCTGAAAGGCTTTAACAATAACCTTTCCATGATATTCCTTTAATCCTTGTCATGTAAACCATGATCCTCTGCCTCCAGAATTCGTTCTATCCTTTTGTCGGGGATCAGCCACATCAAAGCAATCAACATATAAATGAACCCGGCAATCACGGGAAATTTTATGGCACTGATGATTCCAAGAAGGTTCAGAATCAAAGAAATCTTTCCCTTTTTATCATCCCCTATCGCTTTTGAAAGGATCGAGTCGTTACCATGTTTATACAGGATAAATTTCGTAAGGATGAAATACGCTATTGCAGCCATCAGGAGAACACAACCATACAGGGCTACAGGTGTGGAGGCAAAATTATTTTCGCCCATCCAGCCGGTAACAAACGGGATTAACGAAAGCCAGAACAGCAGGTGAAGATTGGCCCACAGGATACCCCCGCTTACCCTGGTCACAGTATGCAGCAAATGATGATGATTATTCCAGTAAATTCCTACAAAAGCAAAACTGAGCACATAACTGAGAATATATGGGACCAGGGGACGCAACGATGAAAGTTCAGTAGAATGGGGAACTTTCAGTTCCAGCACCATGATGGTGATGATGATGGCAATTACTCCGTCGCTGAAAGCTTCCATGCGGTTTTTTGTCATAAAATCCGGTATTTATAAAATAATTCAGGATTATTTTTCCTGACTGTAAAAATAATCATTTTGTGGTTAATATCCGTCTTCGATGTACTGTTTCATTTTCCGGATGACTGCGCTCCAGGCAGTTCAACCAAAGCAATTTCATCGTACCTTTACACGTTCTTTACTGGCCATGGAAACAGAGATTCAAAAATGTCTTACGGTACTGCAAAACGGGGGTACCATCCTTTATCCCACAGATACGATCTGGGGTATCGGGTGTGATGCAACCAATGCTGCTGCCGTAGAAAAGATTTTCCGGCTAAAACACAGGACGGATCGTAAAAGCCTGATCATCCTGGTCGAAAGTACAGAACAACTTACCGGTTATGTTTCGGTAGTGCCGGAAATCGCCTGGGATTTACTTAAGAACGTTGATACACCTCTCACAATCATTTATCCTGAAGCAAAGAATCTGGCTGACAATGTGATAGCGGAAGACGGATCGGTGGCCATACGAATCGTGAAACACGATTTTTGTCAGCGGTTGATCCGTGCGTTTGGAAAACCGGTCGTTTCAACTTCGGCAAATATTTCCGGTCAAAACCCGGCATTATCCTATCGAAGCATCATAAAAGAAATTCTGGCCGGCGTTGATTATGCTGTGAATGAATCCCTTGACCAGATCCATGAATTAAAACCATCCCGCATTATCAAACTCAACCTAAACGGTGAATTCCGTATTATTCGCAAATAAACTGTCAAACCCGCATTGATGAAACATTCATTTTTCTTACCCTTTCTCATACTATTGATATTCATTCACTTTTCAGGTTCAGGAGAACCGACTGACAAGCCCAGGAGGTTCACCATCACCGGAAAAATCAGTGATCAGCATAGCGGCGAGGCACTGCTGGGAGCCACCATTTTTGTCAGGGAGCTTAAAACCGGTGCAGTTTCAGACATTTACGGAAATTATTCCATCACCCTCGACGAGGGAAACTATACGCTTGTATACTCCTATATCGGCTATGCCTCCATTGTCAGGCAGATTGAACTTTTGAAAGACCTCCGGCTTTCTCTCGAATTGGAACCCAGTCAGCACGAGCTGAAAGAAGTGGAAATCACCAGCGAAAAAAATGACAAGAACGTCGTAAAACCGGAGATGAGCACCTTCCGGATGGATATAAAAACCATCCAGCGCATCCCGGCCCTGATGGGTGAAGTTGATGTGATCAAGGCCATTCAGTTGCTGCCGGGCGTTCAATCAGTGGGCGAAGGATCATCAGGATTCAGCGTTCGAGGCGGTGCGCCCGACCAGAACCTGATCCTGCTCGATGAAGCCACGGTTTATAATGCCTCCCACCTGATGGGTTTTTTCTCCGTGTTCAACAACGACGCAATCAAAGATGTAAAACTTTACAAGGGTGATATACCTGCCAACTACGGCGGCCGCCTCGCCTCTGTGCTCGATGTGCGCATGAACGAAGGGAACTCGAAAAAATTCGAGATAAACGGGGGAATCGGGATCATTGCCAGCCGGCTGACTGTCGAGGGTCCGATTGTCAAGGACCGCAGTTCTTTCGTGGTTTCCGGGCGTCGAACCTATGCAGACATATTCCTGCCGCTATCTTCAAACAAAGCCCTGCAGAACAACAGCCTCTATTTTTATGATCTGAATGCGAAGGTCAATTACCGCATCAACGACAACAACCAGGTTTTCCTTTCGGGATATTTCGGCCGTGATGTTTTCAAAAACGGGTTCGCAGGGATGAAATGGGGCAATGAAACCGCTACCCTGCGATGGAATCATTTATTTACGAAGCAGCTATTCTCGAATTTCTCCTTCATTTACAGCAATTACCTTTATAATTTAGGCACCCCGGCAGGCAACAACAACTCGTTCGACTGGACCTCAAACCTGCGTGATCTCGGGCTGAAAGGAGATTTCAGCTATTATCTGAATACAAAAAACACTATAAAATTCGGGACTTCCGTGATTTACCACATGTTTAACCCCGGACAGGCAAAAGGAATCGGCGATCAGACCGTTTTCGCCGATGTAAAGGTTCCCAGCAATTATGCTTTCGAAACGGGAGTGTACGGCAGCAATGAACAAAAATTAGGGGAACATTTCACCGTCAAATATGGTCTTCGGCTTTCAATGTTCCAGAACATCGGGCCGGGTACTGTATTCCACTACGACTCAGACTACAAGGCTACTGATTCTACCGTTTACCCGTCGGGCGTTTTGTACAACACCTACATCGGCGTTGAGCCCCGCCTTGGATTGTTGTATGACTTTAACAGCAAGCATTCCATCAAGGCCAGTTATGCCAGGACCAACCAGTACCTGCAACTTGCACAGAATTCGACAGTTGGTACGCCGCTGGATATCTGGTTTCCCGCCAGTCCGAACGTAAAACCCCAGGTCTCCGACCAGGTGGCTATCGGGTATTTCAGGAATTTCCGCAGGAACACCATTGAAACATCCGTTGAAGGATATTATAAATGGATGACGAACGTGGTTGACTTCAAGGACTTTGCCCAACTGCTGCTGAACAATAAGCTCGAAGGCGAAATTCGAAGCGGGAAAGCGTGGTCTTACGGCCTTGAATTCCTCGTGAGGCTGAATGAAGAAAAAATCAACGGCTGGGTGAGTTATACTTACTCCCGCACATTCCGGCAGATCGATGAGATAAACAACAACACACCCTACCCGGCACCCTACGACAAGCCAAACAACATTTCAGTCGTGCTGAACTATGTCATCAGCAAACGATTCACTGTTTCAGCCAATTGGGTATACGCAACCGGCGCCCCGGTAACCTTTCCAACAGGCCGTGCCCAGATCGGGGGAAAGATCATCCCGATATATTCCGACAGGAACCAGTACCGTTACCAGGATTACCACCGGCTCGATGTATCCGTTTCATTTTTCAGCAAGGAAAAACCCGGCAGAAAATTCAACTGGGACCTCAACTTTTCTTTATACAACGCATACAACCGGCACAACACCTGGTCGGTGAACTTTACCCAGGACAACATCAACCCGGATGTGACCTATGCTGAAAAAGTATACCTGTTCGGGATCATCCCTTCACTCACATTTAACTTCCATTTCAACAATGAATAGGAAAATTCTATATGCCGCGATTCCGGCCCTGCTGCTCAATTCATGCACCGAAAAAATCGAGGTGAAACTCGATACCACTTACACCCGTGTTGTGGTTGACGGGAAAATCGAAGCCGGGACCGGTATTTACCAGGTGGCGCTTACAAAATCGGCTGATTATTTCTCAAACACATCGGTTCCCCGGGTGGTGGATGCGACCATTTCCATCAACGACGGTTCCGAAACATTCATGCTGCATGAAACTCAAACCGGGATATCCGGCATTTACGAAACCGACAGTAATTTTTGCGGTAAAACTGGCAAAACCTATACACTTCATGTGGAACTTGCCGAGGCCATTGCCGGGCAAATGGTGGTCGACGCCTCCTGTTATCTTCCGACAGTAACCAAACTGGATTCCATCCAGACCGTGTTGCATCCCGAATGGGGTAAGAAAGGCATATGGACCGTCAAACTGTTTGCCCGCGAACCGGGGAATGAGAACAATTATTACCTTTTCAACCTTTACAAGAACGGCACGCTGATGACTGATACCATCACGAAAAAGGTAGTTTCCGACGACAAGTTCTACAATGGCAGTTACATGAACGGTGTGGATGTGATTTACATCAACAACCAGCATGCCTGGGAAACCATCCATCCGGGTGATACGGTCATGCTCCAGATGTCGGGCATCACAAAGGAGTATTTTGATTTCATCACCGAAGTGAAACAATCGGGGTTTAACCTGCCCTTTTTCAGCGGTCCGCCTGCAAATGTAAAAGGCAACGTCACCAACGGCGGAATCGGGTTTTTTGCAGCATACTCCAACAGCTTCGCAAAAACCGTAGTCAAATAGGTTAAACTATGTCAAAAGGGCGGGACACGAAGCCACACATCGGCATCTTCGGAAGGAGAAACATCGGCAAAAGCTCTCTCATCAATGCATTGACAGGGCAGGATATTGCCATTGTGTATGACATGGCGGGAACAACAACTGATCCTGTGAAAAAGTCAATGGAAATTGAGGGCATCGGCCCGGTGGTCCTGATCGATACGGCGGGCATCGACGACACCGGTGAACTGGGCCTGAAAAGAATCGGAAAAACCCGGGAAGTGCTGAAAATCATCGATCTCGCCATCCTGGTCATTTCCGCCAATGAGTTTGACGATCACGAGGAAAATCTTATCAGCGATTTCCAGGCAAACAACCTTCCTTTCCTTGTTGTTCACAATAAATCGGATATCGTTGAGGCCTCTGCCCGGTTTTCCGGGTTGATCATGGAAAAGTACGGCGTCCCCTTTATGAAATACAGCGCGTTGCACCCCGACAACACCGGTGAATTGATCAGCCTGATCAGAACAACCATGCCGGAGACCGCATACCATAAACAAACACTTGTCGGTGACCTGATTTCCTACGGCGATGTAGTGTTGCTCATCACCCCCATCGATATCGAGGCCCCCGAAGGACGAATGATCCTCCCCCAGGTGCAGGTGATCCGCGATGTGCTTGACCACGATGGCATTGCGGTGGTGTGCAAGGAGCGGGAGGTTGATGCGTTTCTGAGGAAAATGAATCCCAAACCGGTACTGGTGGTGACTGACAGCCAGGTGTTTCCAAAGGCTGATGCAGCCATCCCGAAAGAAATTCCACTGACAAGTTTCAGCATCGTTCTTGCCAGGCAGAAAGGTGATTTCGCCAACTACCTGACGGGAACGCCTCATTTATCAAACCTTCGCGACGGAGACCGGCTGCTGATCCTCGAATCATGCACGCATCACGTTTCCTGCGATGACATCGGCCGGGTGAAGATTCCACGCTGGCTCGGCAATTTTTCAGGAAAGAGGCTGGAATACGATGTGGTTTCGGGGTTGGATAAAATTTCACGCCCGATTACGGATTATGCAATGGTCATTCAATGCGGCGGATGCATGATCACCCGGAAACAGATTGTCGGCAGGCTGAAACCGGCCATTGACGCAGGCATCCCGGTAACAAACTATGGAATGGCGATCGCCTACGTTCACGGAATCTACAACAGGGCGATAGCACCGTTTACAAAGTCGGATAAAGAATCTGTGGATTACCTCTGAAAATGGTAAAAGGTGACAGGGTGACAGGGTAACAGGGTAACAGGTGACAGGGTAACAGGGTAACAGGGTGACAGGGTAAGATGTGACAGGGGTGACCCGTTAACAAAATTGCGACTTCCTGTTGCTCTTCAGAGTCTCGTTAAGGCACAGACATCGACACCGGTACGACTTTCCCGTTAAAATACTTATTGCCGTTCACTGCAAAATCTGCAATAAAATGTGCAATCTGGGCCGGATTCTGCAATGCTTTCGCACCAGGGAAAGCCTTTGCAAACATTTCGGTCTGAACCGCACCGATGGCAAGACAATTCACACTGATTTCCCTTTCGGAGAGTTCTTCTGCAAGTATTTCCGCGAGGATGGCCAGTGCACCTTTACTGGAACTGTACGCAGCCAGTCCCGGGAATTTCTTACTTCCCTGCACCCCGCCAATGCTGCCAATATTCACCACATGCGCTCCTTTGTTGAAGATCGGGAGAAGTGCCTGGGTCAGAAAAAACGGACTTTTAACGTTGACATCAAAGGTATCGTCAAACTCCTCGGTGCTGAATTTTTCAAACGGCTTATTAACCAGCTTTCCGGCGTTGTTAATCAGGATGTCGCAGGTGTGGATAAACGTTTCAAGACGCTGAACAATGAATGGATAAAATTCGAACTGGGTCAGGTCAAATTCATAAGGAATTACTTTGGCATCGGGGTACATTCGGACACATTCCGATACCAGTTCTTTCAGCGCTTTTCCGTTGCGTGAAACTGCAACAATGCGATTTTGCTTATGTTTGGCCAAAACCTTAACAACTTCAAACCCGATTCCGTGTGCTGCGCCCGTTACAATTATGTTCATATCCGTTCGATTTTGCCTATAAAAGTAAATAAAAAGGAGATGATACTGTTCAACCAGTGACAACTTTCCGTAACTTTGTGATCGAAAATACAAATTCAAAAATCAGTAAAAACCAACAGAGATCATGAAAAAAATTGTTATTCTCGCGTTGCTTCTGCTCGCCGGAATGAGTTTCTCATTCGCACAGCAGGATTCACCAAAGCCAATCGTCATGAAGGCTACATATTTTGACGTTTCCCCTCCTTTGCGGGATATGGTTCAGAAATCGGATGCAAACGCCGACAATTCATGGAAACAGGCGATTGTTAAAAACAAACTGAATGCTTACACCCATCAGAATGGGGAAAGTGATTATAAGGGTACCGACCCGGTTATTCAGAAAACTTTCGGAGATGCCATCACTACCGATACGACCATCCAGAATTTCGACGGGGTGAGCGCCAACGGATCATGGCCTCCCGATACGGATGGGGATGTTGGACTTTCACATTACATGCAGGTAGTTAACACCAAATTCGCCGTTTATGACAAAAACGGGAACAAATTGATGGGGCCGAGCAATAACAGTGTTATTTTCAACGGATTACCTCACAACACCAACGACGGTGATGCTATTTTACTGTATGATGAAAATGCTGACAGGTGGTTATTCAGCCAGTTCGCACTTCCAAACTATCCAAACGGTCCGTTTTACGAAAATGTCGCCATTTCACAAACCAACGACCCGACCGGAACATGGTACAGGTACCAGTTTACATTTGCCGACATGCCTGATTATCCCAAGTTAGCTGTTTGGGGCGATGGTTATTACATGACAATCCGCCGCTTCTCTTCGGGAGCAGGCAACTGGCTCGGACCCGCAGCAGTTGCGATGGACCGCACCAAAATGCTTGCCGGTGATCTTACTGCAGGAATGGTCATGTTCAACATGCCCACCTCTGCCGAAGGAACCCAGGCCGCGGACTGCGACAGCGAGTTCCCGGCAGCGGGTACTCCCTGCCCTGTAGGTTACCTGACAACAACCTCCGTTAAACTTTATGATTTTCACGTTGATTGGGTTACCCCTGGCAATTCAACATTCCTTCAGAACTACACCATTCCCATTTCCATGTTCTCAGCGCTTAACGGCAATGTGGTTCCGCAGAAAAGCATCAGTGCGAAACTGGATGCCATGTCGGGAAAAAGAATCATGTTCCGCATGCCTTACCGCAAATTCAGCACGTATTCTTCCATGTTACTGAATACGACTGTCAATGCAGGTGGAGTTGCCGGAATCCGCTGGATGGAGTTGCGGAACACGGGAGGCACCTGGAGCCTATACCAGGAAGGCACCTACGCTCCTGGCGACAGCCAGTGGCGCTGGATGGGCAGCATCTCAATGGATGCAAGCGGAAATATCGCGTTAGGTTTTTCGATTTCCAGTTCCACCATGTTCCCGTCGATCCGTTACACCGGCCGGCTCAATGGAGATGCTCTTGGCCAGATGACCATTGCTGAAAAAGGAATCATCAACGGCGGAGGTTCACAAACTACCAGTGACGGTCGCTGGGGTGACTACAGCGCCATGGTTGCTGACCCGGTTGACATTGGCAAATTCTGGTACACTCAGGAATATTATTCATCGACTTCAAGCTCGAGTTGGAAGACAAGGGTCGGATCATTCTCCTTCAGCAATATCTTTTCAACCGTGGCCACTGCGAATCCGAATCCGGTATGCAGCGGAGACTCCACGCAACTCCTAGTCAGCCCTTACGGAGGATCCGGAACTTACACCTATTCCTGGAGTTCAATCCCCGCAGGGTTTTCATCTACCAGCCAGAGCCCGAAAGCCGGTCCTGCCGATACCACGAAATATATTGTTGCAACGACCGACGGAGCGACCACACGTCACGATACAGTTCAGGTCAACATCCGGTACAAGCCTGTTGTTTCAGCCGGTGCCGATACCACCGTATGCTGGTACGTCACATCGATCGACCTGCACGGATCGGCAACCAATTACAACCAGTTTGGCTGGAGTTCGGCCGGTTCCGGAACCTTCTCCGCCACCAACACATTTGAAACTACCTATTTCCCATCACTGGATGATAAACTGGCGGGATCCGTTAACCTTAAGCTTGTTGCAAGTTCACTCCTGCCCTGCACCGGAAATGTTACAAGTACAAAACATGTCGTTTTTGATGTTTGTACAGGCGTCGCCGGTCAGAACAGCACAGAACCGGGAATCATTATTCAACCGAATCCGGCGCACGGAACTGTTGCCATCGGCATCAAAGGAATCAATACGGGGTCAGCCACACTATCAATCTCGACCCTTGACGGGAAAAACCTTTTCTCGGAAACAATTGACGGAACAAACGTTCCTGTTACAAAGCAAATGGACATTTCGGGCTATGCCAGGGGTGTTTATGTTGTTCAATTGAAGACCGGCAAAAAAGTGATCACTGAAAAGATGGTCGTTCAGTAAGCAAATGATAAAACAAATACATTGTTAATCTCTTAACAATGTATTTGTTTTTGTATATTTGCACTGAGCGCTGAGCGTAGCCGAAGCGCTCAATTATTAAACCATAGGTTTTTTGGCTGCGGGTTGTGCACTTCGGCTTCGCTCAGTGCACTGTGTACAGGGCGCTGAGCGAAGCCGAAGCGCCGAATTGCTAAAGCGCCGATTGTTCCTAAAAATATAATTTGGTTCTTCAGGGCAGGGTGAAATTCCCGACCGGCGGTAAAGTCCGCGACTCCCGATTACCCGATACAATGATTGATACCGGGTTTTTGGGAAATGAGCCGTTGAAATTACGGCACCGACAGTACAGTCTGGATGGAAGAAGAATCGTATTTAATCTGACCGATTTATCATTTTAAATAG
>JBAXDH010000021.1:0-39052 GCA_037141055.1 bacterium
CTATTTTTTCTTACTTTTGACTGCATAAACATGAAAAACGTGGAAATTAATCAATTGTTTCATGGATGCGCGCAAAAGATTTCACCAGGACGGCCCGTACGCCGAGATGCCTTGGTTCCATGGCGGCATGTTCCCGGGAAGAGCCTTCGCCGTAGTTTTCATCCCCTACAATGATCGTCGGGATGCCAACCGATTTGTAATACCTGGCTGTTTTTGAAACTTCGCTGTAGTTCCCGGTTTCCGGATTTTTTACTGCGTTTGTCTGTTCATTGAAAAAGTTGACGGCTCCCATCAGCAGGTTGTTCGAAATGTTGTCGAGATGCCCGCGGAACTTCAGCCATGGACCTGCCATGGAGATATGGTCGGTGGTACACTTCCCTTTTGCTTTGATGAGCAGGCGCATCCCGTGGAGGTCGTGCCCGTTCCAGGGCTCAAACGGTGCCAGGAGCTGAAGCCTTTCGGATTCAGGGTTCACGGTTACTATTACTGAAGAAGCATTTGCAGGTGGCGCCAGGTAACCCGGATCCTTCACCTCGAAACCATTCAAAGGGAGTTCCTCACCGTGCGGTTCATCAAGCATCACCTGCTGCCCGGCCTCATTGAGCAGGGAATCAGTCATCGGATTGAATACAAGACTGCCGGCAAGGGTCAGGGCTGTCACGATTTCAGGCGAGGAGATAAAACTGTGTGTCCCGGCATTGCCGTCGTTCCGTTTGGCAAAATTCCGGTTGAACGAATTCAGAATTGAGTTCTTGCGGTCGGGATTGTCAATTTTTCGCGACCACTGCCCGATGCAGGGTCCGCAGGCATTTGCCATGATAACACCGCCGATGTTGTTGAAGACTTCAAGCAGGCCGTCGCGCTCACAGGTATAGCGAATCTGCTCGGAACCAGGAGTCACGACAAATTCGGCCTTAACCTTCAGGTTTTTCTCACCTGCCTGCCTGGCCACGGAAGCAGAACGGGAAATATCTTCGTAGGAGGAGTTTGTACAGGAGCCAATCAACCCGACTTCCAGTGTTTCCGGATAGTTATTTTCCTTTACGAATGCCTTGAATTCCGAAATCGGATGTGCCACATCCGGGGAAAAAGGCCCGTTGATGTAGGGCTCCACTTCCGACAGATTGAGCCGGATAAACTGATCGTAGTATAATTCAGGATTCTCACAAACCTCTTTATCCGGTGCCAGGTACGCGGCATACTGATCGGCCAGCAACGCAACATCCGGTCTTCCGGTTGCTTCAAGATACGTTTTCATTTTTGCATCGTAGGCAAAGACCGAACATGTTGCTCCGATTTCGGCACCCATGTTGCAAATCGTGCCTTTTCCCGTACATGACAGGGACCTTGCACCCTCGCCGAAATATTCCACGATGAAACCGGTACCTCCCTTAACAGTCAGAATTCCGGCAAGCTTGAGGATCACATCTTTGGCAGACGCCCACCCGTTTAATTTCCCTGTAAGTTCAATTCCCAGGATTTTCGGCATCTTCAGTTCAAGCGGCATGCCCGACATCACATCAACTGCATCTGCACCCCCGACTCCAATCGCCACCATTCCCAGACCCCCGGCATTCGGGGTATGTGAATCTGTGCCGATCATCATTCCACCCGGGAAAGCGTAATTTTCAAAGATGACCTGGTGGATGATCCCTGCTCCCGGTTTCCAGAACCCGATGCCATATTTGGCAGAAACCGTCTCCAGAAAATCATATACCTCTTTGTTCTGATTCATGGCCGTTGCGAGGTCGCTCTTCACGCCCATCTGCGCCTGGATAAGGTGGTCGCAGTGAACGGTTGAGGGTACCGCAGCGGTGCTGCGCCCGGCTGTCATAAATTGCAGCAATGCCATCTGGGCTGTTGCATCCTGCATGGCTACCCTGTCAGGTAAAAAATTGACATAATCAACGCCCCTGCTGTAGGGTTTTGCCGGATTCAACTCGAACAAATGGCCATAAAGTATCTTTTCCGTCAGTGTGAAGGGTTTGTTCAGCATTTTTTTTGCATGCGCAACCCCGCCTGAAATTTTCTCGTAGGTGCCCTGTATTAAACTGGTATTCAAAAGCATAAATGAATTTTTAAAAATTTATATTAATTGATTCTCTCAGAAATTAAATCAAAAGGAACAGATTAAAAATAACGTCATAAATTTATGAATTATTTCATCCTTATCCCAATTCGGTCATGCCTGAATTAGAATCTCACTTTGAAAAGCTCAGGATATCCTCCCAGGAGGATGTGATTGAACATCATGCGGCACTTGAACTCCTGACATTATCTGAAAATATTTTCGAATCGCACCGGGAAGCTGAATTTCAGCAGGCATTCTGGTTCAATTTTTTAGACTTCACAAAGAAGCCTGCCTTCCTGAAGGCGCTGAAAACAGATTTGCATTGCCGGAGGTGGGCGGAAATCGCATTCAGCATCATACGGCATTCCGGTTACAATCTGCGCGACATGATGGAACAGCGGGTGGCCGAACATCCACGGCATATTTTATTCAAAGACATGTCGTCGGCCGTTCCGGTTGACTGGACCTACGAACAGATTTACCGGCATCTCAGGGAACTGGCAAGTCTTTTTTACTCCCGTCATTCCGCTCCACGCGTAGCAATTTATTCCGAAAACTGCCTGGAAGGCGCCTGCACCGACCTGGCCTGCCTCATGTTCGGCATTTTTGACACCCCGCTCAGTCCGCATTTCACATTTGACATCCTGCTGCCAATTTTTGACGGGCTTCAGATCAACATTGCAGTGGCTGATTCTGAAGAAAGAATCAGGGTCCTTCAGAAAATCCAGGTACATTCAAAAATAAAATTCGAACTCTATTCATTACAGCCGGTATCCCAAAAAACGCAGGAGATACCGTACCTTGTTGAGGAGGGGAAAAAGAATTCCAGGTGGGACATGGATGCAATTCTCGGGCGGCATCCCCGGATGCCAAACAACCTGGTTGCTACCACGATGTTCACATCCGGGAGTACCGGCGTGCCAAAAGGTGTATCCTTCTCCATATACAATATTATTTCCAAGAGATTTGCCCGCGCCGCAGCCTTGCCGGAGGTCGGGAATGAAGTATTCCTTTGTTTCCTGCCTCTTTACCATACCTTCGGCCGGTACCTCGAGATGACCGGAGCAATATTCTGGAACGGCACATACATTTTTGCCGGGAACACCTCGACGGAAACGTTGCTGTCGCTTTTTCCCAGAATGAATCCGACCGGGTTTATCAGCATCCCGCTTCGCTGGCAGGAACTTTTCGACAGGTGCCAGGAAAAGATATCCAATATTGAGAATTTCGACCTGCGGCAAAAAGCGGTCCGGGAAATCGTCGGCCACCGGTTGCACTGGGGATTATCGGCAGCCGGGTATCTTGATCCGGCTGTATTCAGGTTTTTCAACCAGTATGGCATTCATCTGAACAGTGGGTTCGGCATGACTGAAGCTACCGGGGGAATTACAATGACGCCTTCCGGCAGGTATAAGGATTCTTCGGTTGGGGTTCCGTTGCCCGGTGTAAGGACGAGGCTTGGGAGCGGTTCCGAACTTCAGCTCAACGGACATTATATTGGCCGGTACCTGGAAAATGCGGGGCCGGGTGACATCATCCCATATCCTGTTGCAGAGGAGATTGACACATGGCTTTCAACCGGTGATGTGTTTAAAATCTCGCGGGACGGTTATTACCAGATTGTCGACCGGCTCAAGGACATTTATAAAAATAACCGCGGCCAGACCGTTGCCCCGCAGGTGATCGAAAAGAAGTTTCATCAAGTTCCGGGCATCCGGAATGTTTTCCTTGTCGGAGACAACAGGCCTTACAATGTGCTGCTCATCGCACCTGACCTGTCCGACCCTGTTTTCAAGTCGCTGCAAGGCGAAAACCTGCAGGAATATTTCCACCAGATCGTGATGGCCGCAAACACCGATGTTGCCCCGTATGAAAGAGTGATAAATTTCACTTTACTTGACCGGGATTTCAGTCGTGAAAAAGGGGAACTCACGCCAAAAGGTTCATTCAACCGAAAAATGATTGCAGCGAATTTCACCGGTGTGATCGAATCATTATATCAGAGCAGCGTTGTCAGCATCGATGCAGGGGATCATTCCATCAGCATCCCGAAATGGTTCTACCGCGAACTGGGAATTCTTGAATCCGACATCCGGCATGAAGGTCATCGACTGATCAACCGGAGAAACGGCTCGTCAATGCTCATCAGGAGGTTGGCAGGAAAATGGTTTCAAATCGGCAGTCTGAAGTACCAGGTCGAATCTGCCATCATCGACCTGGGCATACTTGCGCGTCAGCCAAGGGTTTGGACCGGGAATCCCGAAATGATCGCTTTCTGCCCTGTCAAAGAAGGCTGGGATATCCCCATGCAATGGATTTCCGCCATGGCTTACCTGCCCGGATTTAAAATACTGGAAGAAAGGCACTCCCCTGATCTTAAATCCATACGCGACCGTAAACTGATCGAAGCAAATAAACTCCTCTTCCGGTCCTTTTTCCGAAGTTCAAACGAAGCCTTCGCCGCCACAACCGAACTGGGGAAGATATTCAACCATGCGGAGCCGCGCCTTGCCGTGCTGATCAGGCACCGGCTTGAAGCTCTTGCATACCATCCCGATGAGGAAATCCGCTGCCTGGCATACCGGATTATCCTGCTTAAAGCGCCGAATCCGGAGGATATCCAAAAAATGCCATCGTTCATCGAATCGGGGCTCACCTTTCTGAATGAAAATTCGATCAGGGAGATCGCCTCCGGCAATTTTGGAAAACACAGGCTCGATGCACTTAAACAAAGGCTCCATTGGTACAGGACCCATCTAAATTGGCCTGCATCTGCAAAACACAGACGGGCTTTTGCCGACGTGCTCGGCATGCTCTATAACTTTGCCGTGATGCACCTTGAATTTTATGTTCCGATCCGGGCAGAACTATCACGCTGGATTTTGCACAAACAGGATCCATATCTTTCCAAAACAGCAGAAACATTTTTTTATCGGCTTGCCGGCGTTTTTGAAGAAGAAATCAAAAAGAAATCAAAACACTACAGTACCAAGGAATGGCAATCAAAACTGGTATTCGAACATGGAATTTCGGATTCGGAAAGAACCCGTATAACAAAAGTTTTCCAGTCCACCACGTTCCTCAAAGAGAGCGTCATTCTGACATTTAATGAACGTGATTTTCAGTTGGCCGACATTGCCGACAATGGAATCTGGGTCCTGAGGCTTCTTGCCTTCAATGAATTCAGGCATTACAGGGTCTCCATAAATGCGAATGACGGAAAGCATTTCGATCTTCACATGGTCATGAGCGGGAATGCGGACAGCAGCCCTCCTCCTGAAACTTTCTACTGGCTGGCTTCTCTTGCCGGTTTCCCCTATGGGCCTTCCGTGGCGCCAATGTTAGGCAGCAGCCGGCCGAATCTCGGGGTTCTGACCACCCAATATATAGGAGGACTAACCGCATGGGACAAGATTCGCGAATTGTCTGAGATTCACCGTTCGTCAGGCTTTATCAGCAGCAATGCGTGGAAGAAAATTTTCATCAGGTCATTTGCTGTCATCTTTAAAGCATGGCATCACAGCGGCAGCCAGATCGTGCCCGGTGCCATATCGCCTGCCAATGTAGCCATTCCCGAGATGGATTTCAGCGAAAGTGCAGTAATCCTGTCACTGGCTGGCTGGTCGGATTACAGGAACACCCTGTCGCTTGTCGAACCAATGCTGCATGATTTTTTCGCCAAAACCACAGCCATTTACCCGTGGTGCCGGAACCAGTTAAAAATCAGCTGGATTTTCGATGCCTGCATTGAAGCGCTGGGCAAAGACGATGCAATAACATTTTTCAACAGCATGCGCAATGATCTTCAGGCTAAGCCGCTGACTTGCTTTGATTCAACGGATTTCGGATGGCACCTGGAGCAATATTTTGCAAAATCAGTCAGCGAATATTACTTGCCGGTTGCATTATTCAGTGCAATAGACCAGTACAAGGACTGGTTCAAGATGAATCCCCTTACAACCGCTGCAGCCAGGGAACAAACATGCATTGAGTTGCTTGAGCTGTACAAGTTGCAGCAGTATTCAGAACTCGTTCGGTACAGCCTGTACAGGCATACTTTCTTTGCCGATGCCCCGGAAGAGTTACTTGATGCCTTCGAAAAACTGCTGTCACGACTCTCCGCCCATCCGGAAGGCCTTGCCATTCAACTGATCGAATTATCCGATCTCCAATTATTCATAACAGACCCGGAAGATAAAAGCCCCTTCAGCAGGATGGTTTTCCCCCGTTTGCAAGGGGAACATGGCATCGATTTTATGAAAGTAGGGGAAAAACAGCAGGAGCATCTTGTTGTCCGGTTTTCTTTCACCGATACGTCGGACAAGCGCTATATCCTGCGGGAACCTGTTGCCGCCTATGAGATCGGACATTTATACCAGTTGTTTTACCGGGAAAAATACCCGAAGGAGATCACGGACAAAGACCATCAGTATGTACTGATCGATGAAAATGAGAAGGTTGTTGGCGGTATAACATTCAGGCACACTGAAGGCCAGAACATCCTCCTTGACGGGTTGGTCGTCACGTCGGCTCTGCAGGGAAAAGGCATCGCCTCATGCATGCTTGAAAACTTTTTTGCCAGCATGGCAGCAGGCGGTGTCGAAATAATCAAAGCGCATTTCCTTTTCGGAAACTATTACATGAAACATTTTTTTGAGATCGATAAGAATTGGGGAGCACTGATTAAAAAGTTAAAATAGTTGTAATTTCGCAAAATCAAAAAATGATCATTAAACAATGAATTTATGAATGGAGAGAAAATAACATTGGTGAACGGGAAACTCAATGTCCCTGACAACCCCGTCATCCCTTTTATTGAAGGAGACGGAACCGGCCCTGATATCTGGAATGCAAGTGTGCGGGTACTGGATGCCGCTGTTGAGAAAGCTTATTCAGGCAAACGTAAAATCGCCTGGCGGGAGGTTCTCGCGGGAGAAAAGGCATTCAAGCAAACCGGTGAATGGCTTCCCAAGGAAACACTGGATGTGATCCGTGAATTCCTGGTTGCCATCAAAGGCCCGCTGACAACACCTGTCGGGGGTGGAATCCGTTCACTGAACGTAGCCTTGCGCCAGATTCTTGATCTGTACACCTGCGTAAGGCCTGTGCGTTATTTTGCAGGAGTTCCTTCGCCGGTAAAGCACCCGGAAACCACCGACATGGTCATTTTTCGTGAAAATTCGGAAGATATTTACGCAGGAATCGAATGGATGCAGGGAACACCTGAAGTTGAAAAAGTGATCAGGTTTCTCATGGATGAAATGGGCGTGAAGAAGATCAGGTTTCCCGGGTCGTCCTCCATCGGCATTAAGCCCGTATCCAAAGAAGGCACAGAACGGTTGGTGCGCGCAGCGATTCTCTTCGCGATCGAACAGAATAAACCGTCTGTTACCCTTGTGCATAAGGGGAACATCATGAAATTCACCGAAGGGCAGTTTAAACAATGGGGATATGAGCTTGCTGACCGTGAATTCGGTGACAAAGTGTTTACCTGGATGACCTATGATAAAATCAAGGCAGGTCAAGGTGAGGTTGCTGCAGATGCTGCACAGAAAGAAGCGGTTTTAAACGGCAGGATCATTATCAAGGATGTGATTGCGGATGCTTTCCTTCAACAAATCCTGACACGCCCTGCCGAATATTCGGTTATTGCCACGCTGAATCTGAATGGAGACTATATCTCGGACGCCCTGGCCGCAATTGTTGGCGGAATTGGCATCGCCCCTGGCGCAAACATCAACTATATTACCGGTCATGCGGTTTTCGAAGCCACACATGGTACCGCGCCTAAATACGCCGGCAAAGACCAGGTAAACCCGGGCTCAGTGATTCTTTCGGGTGTAATGATGCTGGAGTACATGGGATGGAACGAAGCCGCCACGATGATCGTAAAAGGCCTTGAAGGAGCCATCAACAGGAAAAGAGTCACCTATGACTTTGAACGCCAGATGGAGGGCGCAACCAAACTGAAATGTTCGGAATTCGGAACAGAGATTATTGCAAATATGTAAATCACGGTCTCATACCGGATAAAAAAGAAGGGGCGCATCAACATGCACCCCTTCTTTTTTATCCTAATAGAATGTCGGACATTCCATGGGAGCCCCGCCCCTGCGGCCACTGCCGCCCGGAACGAAACCTCCGCCTCCGCCACCAAAGATTGAAAGTTTATCGAATTCGAGTATCAGGCTGATTTCATGTGCACCGCCGGTGCCCTGTAAAGCACCAGATATCTGCAGGTCGTAACTGTACATGAATTTGATATTCATATCCTCGTAAAATGAGTACTTGTATCCGGCAACCAGCGCCAGTGCGCTGTTGACAACACCGGTCATCGTCGACTTGAACCAGCCGCCAACATATACATTGTATTTCAACAAATTCAGCCCAACCTGCAATGAATTGAGGCTTGCCTGGTTCTGGTAAATTCCCCCGATATTGATCTTTAGCGGTTCTTCTCCGCCACCGCGCGACATCATGGAAGAACCTCCCGGACCAGTTGCGATGATCAGATCAAACTGGCCAACCCATTTCCTGGGATAAGGGGATGAACCCGATGACAGGAAACTTACATCCGGTTTAAAAATATGATCAACACTGAACCCGATGTTGCCGCCCACGTTCCCCTGAGGATTGATGAACTGAAGCACCCCGCCGACCCCGAAATCAGGGACAACACGGCTGTTTGCGTCGGGCGGAATAAATGTGGAGGTATAGATATTGCCATACTTCGGATCAAGCTGACTGGCAAATACCATGTCGTCCCAATTCACTTTGCGCTGCATGATACCGGCTTTAACGCCAATCTGGGTAACCATGAAACTCGTGATGGGAATGCGCACCCCGATTGTAAGGGCAGCTCCGAAATTATTGATCAGTCCAACCCCGGGAGTATCCTGATTGATCATGATCCCGAGACCGCCTGATCCGGGAAGATTCCTGTCGCCCAAATCGGCGGAAAAAAAGTACGATTTGTATGAAACGGGCAAACTTGGCCATTGATTACGATAAAGGAACCGTGCCCGTACTCCGGAATTGATACCGGTATAAGCAGGATTATAGTATATCGGTGTGCTGAAATACTGTGTGTAATTCATGTCCTGACTAATCGCTTCCGGAGCCATCCCAAGTAAACTTAGTACCAAAAGACTCAGAAATATATATCGGTTTTTCATTGAGAAAGTAGTTTGCGATTATTTTACTAATGTAACGGATCCCATTGTCTTCTTCGAGTCACCTGTACCAATGTCAGATCCTTCCCAGGGTGAATTATCCACAAACGAAGCGCTGATCCTCCACATGTAATTACCCTGCGGCATAGCTGCTCCTTCAAAGGTTCCGTCCCAACCTTCAGTCGGCATACCCTTGTCATCAAGTTTGGTAGATTCCCACAATAAATGCCCCCACATGTCAAACACGGTTACATGGTATTGCTTTAAATTAACACCGACCGGCTGGAATAACCTGATGCCGAGATTAGTACTTGCAGGTGCGAATGCGTTTGGAACATACAGTCCCTTGAAGAGCAGTTCATATTTATAGTAGGTGGTGTCGGAACAATCAAACTGGTTCAATGAAATAAGTTTGATCGTGTAGGTGCCGTCCTCCGTGAACAGGGCAACCGGATTTTGCTCCGTCGATCCTTTACCGTTACCAAAATCCCAGGTGTAGCTTTCGGCGCCAGTGGAAACATTGTTTACTTTCACCTGGCCCTGCTTTCCATTGTAGCCGTCAACGATCGTAAACGAACTGACCGGGGTAATGTTCACTTTTACAGTGGAGTCAACCGTGTCGATACATCCGTAATGGTCTTTAACAATCATCCGCACCGAATAATCGCCTGTATTGGGATACCTGTAATTGGGATCCCGCACGTTGGATGAATCTTTCATGCTCGTCGGATCGCCAAAATACCAGCGCCAGAACCCAAAGGTCGTGTCTGATTTGACCGATTTGTCCGTGAAGAAGGTGGGATCACCGGTACATGCCGACGTATTGTCGTAATGTGCCGTTGGCAGCCCGTATATTCGGGTCGGTTTTGTCAGGGAGTCCTTACAGCCGTACCTGTTGGTTACAATCAGTTTTACGTTGTAAATCCCTGCAGTGTCGTATCTGTGCGGCGGATTTTTAAGCGTTGAAGTATCCGTTGTCTTTGATCCGAACGTCCAGTTCCATTTTGAAACACCCAGCCCAAATGTTTTGGAGGTGTCCCTGAAGAGGGAAAGCTGGTTAAGACAGACGGGAACATTGGAGAAATAGGTTATCGGTGTCGGACGGACCTTGACGGTGCTGATTAGATTGTCAATAATATTGGTGCCGTTCACCAATGCCTGAATTTCGAGGTTCACGCTGTAACTTCCGCTGTCGGCGTATGTGTGCGTAATTGGTGTATGATGCGCCGTGTAGGTTGTATCGGTTCCATCACCCCATGTCCAGTGCCACTGGTTGATGCGAGTCACAGGTAAGGAACTGTCTGAGAAAGCAATTTTATACCTTGCACACAGGGTATCCTTGAATGTGAATCCTGCTTTGATACACGGGAACCGCTGTACACTCCTGGTAATACTGTCTACACATCCATGGGAATTCGTCATCACAAGGGTAACCGGGTAGATACCGGCGTTGACATACAAATGTGATGTATCTCCCGGCCCCGGCGCGCTGATAATAACATCCGGTGAGCCGTCGCCAAAGATCCAATGCCAGCTGGTGATTGTTCCTCCTCCAGAATTCACTGTCGAATCGTTGAAATAAATCGTGCTGTCGCAAGGTGTCGAGAGGAAGGAATACAATGGTTTGGGAGCTGCATACACTCTGACATCATGGTATACGCTGTCAACACAGTTGTCCGAGTTATAGGCTTTCATCTTCACAACATATGTGGCAGCTCCTGAAAACACGTGCACCGGGTTATACAATTGTGATATGTTGCTTGGTCCTGAAGCAGGATCTCCAAAGTTCCAGGTAACTGAATAAAGCGTATCTCCCAGAGCTTTATTAACCGGTGTGAAATGAGTTGTGTAGCCCTGGCAAACAGTATCGTTATTGAAAGTGAAGGCAAAGCCGGGTTTCACATACACGCTGTCGATGATGGTATCCATACAGCCATATGTATCGGTAACAATCAGCGTCACCAGGTATGTTGTGTCAGTTACCGGGAAGGTATGCGACGGATTGGGTATGTTTGAAGTATACCCTGGTTCAAAAATCCATTCCCGCTGGGCGATGGTCGACCCGGTAGCCGTTGAGATGTCCTGGAAATCAACCTTGCCTTGCGGGCAGTAGAATCCAAGTTGGGTGAAAGCCGCAACGGGCGTTGGCCGTGAGATTACCGGGATTGTGACCGAATCGACACAATTTGCCAGGTTGGTCACCGTCAGGTGCACCTGGTAGGTTCCAGCGGCTGTGTAAATGTGCGTTGGATTTTGAATCGTTACCAGTGGTGATCCGTCGCCGAAATTCCAGCTCCAGCTCTTGATGCTGCTTCCTGCTGCGGTCGACATGTCCGTGAACACAGTTCCGGTATTGACGCATGAAGCAGTATACTGGAACATGGCCATCGGTTTCGGGTTCACAACAATCTGCATTGTTGTATCCTTTAAACATTGACTTGAGTTGGTAACCTGGAGCGTTACTGTATAGGTTCCCTGGGTAATATATATATGGGCGGGATCCTGAATGGTTGACGTGTTGTTTATTCCACTCGCTGGATCTCCAAAATTCCAGGCCCAGGATACGATGGTGCCGGCAGCTGTGGTTGATGCATCGGTGAACTGTGTCGGACTGGCCATGCAGGCTGTATCCGCTGTAAATATCGCCACAGGTGCGGCATTAACATTCACAGTTTTACCGCCAACGAGACTGTCGGAACATCCGTTTGCATTTGTAACCATCAGCCTGACAATGTGCGGCCCTCCCGTTGAAAACGCATGCGTCGGGTTTTGGGTTGTCGAGGTATTGTCAGCGCCGGATCCGGGATCTCCGAAATTCCATGCCCAGGTTGTCAGCGATGGACCGCCATTCGTTTGCGAAAGATCAGTAAACTGCAGCAGTGAAAGGGCACAGGCATTGGTTCCAAAACTAAAGTTGGCAAGGGGACGGAAACCGATTTGAACTGCCGTTATCTTTTCTGCAGTGCACCCGTCGGTGGTGAGGATGGTAAGCTTCACATTGTAAGTTCCGCCATTGGTGTACTTATGCTTGATATTCTGGTTGTTCGGGAAAAGAATCGGACCAACGACTGTTCCGTCACCGAAATCCCAGGTCCATTGTGATATTGATCCGTGGGGTGTGGAAGACAGGTCGGTAAACTGAACCGAGTCTCCGGCACAATTGGGGGATGAATAGCTGAATGATGAGATTGGTTTGCCAAGCACAAGAATAGCCTTTGTTGTGTCCTTTACACAGCCCTGGTTGCTGGTTACCGTCAGTTTTACATTGAAATTGCCGGTAGTGGCATACAGATGCGTAGGACCAGCGCCGGTTCCTGTCTGTCCATCACCAAAATCCCACAGATAACTTGCAACGGACCCCGCCGGTGTGGATTGGTCGGCGAACGTTGTAAGTGATCCCTTGCAGACAGTATCTGCTGTGAAATTGGAAACCGGCCTGACGTTCACGGTGACCTGCGGCAATGGCAGCAAGGTGTCCTTACAGCCGTTTCCGTTGGTCACGATCAGGGTGATGTTGAACGATGGCGGGCTTGCGGTGGAGAAAGAGTGTGTCGGGTTTTGAACATTTGAAATGTTGTTGATGCCGGAAGCCGGATCGCCAAAATTCCAACTCCATGTTTGAATGCTGCCTCCGCCGTTTGTTTGCGACAGATCGGTAAACTGTACCGGCTGATTTGCGCAACGCACGGTTGAATAGGAGAAGTTTGCGATGGGTGCGGGAACGCTTGTAACCGTTTTTTCGATAAAATTGATACAGCCCGTAGTTGTTGTTACTGTCAAGCGCACAATGTGGGTACTGGCATTTCCAAGGAACACGTGGGTCATGTTCGGGCCGCTTGGGAAAGTAATGGGTGGCGTAACAGAGCCGTCACCAAAATCCCATTGCCATGTTTGAATATAGGATGAGAAACCAGTCGGAACAAAGGACTGATCAAAGAAGCTAACCGGGTTCCCCACACAACTGGCCGGGGAGAACGAAAAGTCGGCGATGGGTTTCGGGTTCACGATAACCGGCTTGTTTACCGTGTGAATACAACCGTTGGTATTTACAACTGTCAGGGTCACAACATAGTTCCCATAGGCGCCATAAGTATGCGGCGGGTTCTGCATGTTCGACGTACCGCCGTCGCCAAAATTCCAGGTGTATGAAATGATGCTGCCACCATTTGCAATGGACGTGCTGGTAAACATGGTCGGATTACTTTCGCAGGCACTGGCATAGGTGAAATTTGCGGCAGGCAGACTGTCAATTCTGATGGTATCAAGGAATGTATTGGTGCATCCGTTGGTGCTGGTAATTACGAGATTCACAGGAAAATTCCCTGCGGCGGTGAATGAATGCGTCGGATTTTGCTGGGTTGAAATATTATTGCCCCCGGATAACGGATCCCCGAAATTCCAGTTCCAGTTCTGAATGCTTCCCCCGCCATTGGTTTGAGACAGGTCGGTAAACTGCACTGTCTGGCCGAGGCAGGTTGTATTGGAATGTGTGAAATTAGCCAGTGGTGAAGGAATGCTGTTCACAAGCTTTGAAATTGAATCAATGCAATTGTTTGTGGTGATAACAGTCAGCCAAACCACATGCGAGGTGGAAACACCCAGGAAGGTATGACTAATGTTTGGGGACGCAGGATAATTGATTGGCGGAGTTACAGAACCATCACCGAAATTCCAAATCCAGGTTTTAATATACCCGGCAAATCCGGAGGGAATAAAGGAGAGGTCGGTAAATGTAACGGGATTGCCGATACAACTTGCTGCAGAGAATGTGAAGGCAGGCACCGGGTTTGGATGAACGGTCACCTGCTTGGTCACCGTACTTGAACAACCGTTGACATTGACAATTGTAAGTGTTGCATTATAAATTCCAAAAGTGGCATAGGTGTGAAGCGGTGACTGCAGACTTGATATTCCGCCGTCTCCGAACGTCCAGCTGTAAGATGTTATCGCAGAAGCCCAGGGAATGGACGTGTCGGTGAAATGAGTCGTTCCGCCTGCACACGCTGAATCGGCAATAAAATTGGCAACCGGCAATTTATGTATCACTACCGGGATGGTCACTGAATGGCTGCATCCGTTGGCATTGGTAACAATCAGCTTGACACTATACGTTCCGTCGAGAATAAATGTATGTGATGGATTGGGGGAGGTGGAGGTGTTGTTGATGCCCGACCCGGGATCGCTGAAATTCCACAACCAGGCCACGATGCTTCCCCCGCCGTTCGTCTGGGAGAGATCATGAAATTGTACGACCTGGGTTGCACAACTTGGCGTTCCGGGCAACACTTCAAAGGCAGCCGTCGGGGCCGGGATTACGTGAACAGGGTGGGTGATTGAATCCCTGCAGCCAAAACTGGAAATGACCATAAGTTTGACTGTGAAATTGTAAACCCCTCCAGGGAATACGTGGCTTAAATTCGGACTGGACGGCAGGGAAACCGTGTCGGTCGTACCATCGCCCCAGGTCCAGACCCATTCATTGATAAATCCTGGAAATCCTGCAGGGACATAAGACTGGTCGGTGAACTGAACTGCGAGAGAGTCGCAGGTTGGTGACGCATATGTAAACCCTGATACCGGCTTCGGCATGACCGTAACCGTTTTCAATACTGAATTGCTGCATCCGTTGGTGTCAGTCACGGTAAGAATCGCAGAATAACTTCCTGCTGCCGCATAAAGATGTGCAGCGCTAAGCGGGCTTGTTACGTGAGTCGTTCCATCACCGAAATCCCAGTCCCATGTGGCTATTGTTCCAGGGATCATCACCCCGAGATTTGCGTTGAACGTAACCACCTGGTTCAGGCAGGTATTGTTGGTAAATGTATAATCAACCGGTACGGGAGGGTTGACGTAAACATTCTTGACCAGCGTGTGTGTACAATAATTAACATTATCAGTAACCGTCAGAGACACATGATAAAGGTGACCGGTAAGCATAAAGGTGTGTGACGGGTTCTGCAGCACGGAGGTGTTATTGATGCCCGATAGGGGATCATCGAAATCCCACAGCCATTGTGTAACATTTCCGGAACCTGAAAAAGAGAGGTCGGTAAAATAAACTGCCTGGTTTGCACAGGCGTATGTGTTCGGGAATGTTGAATTGTTGGAATAGGTAAAATTGGCGGTCGGTTTCGGGAAAACAACAACCTGGATGCTGAAAGATTCGTAGAAGTTGGTAATATACGTCACCGTGCGGGTTACCGTAAATGTACCGGATGATGTGTACTGATGCGTGGCAAAGACCGGGAAAACCGAAACGGGCGGGGAATAGGTGGTGATAACTCCATCGCCAAAATCCCAGACTTCCTGAACGATATTGCCGCCGGGGATCTGGGGGGTAAAGTGCATGGTGTCCCCGATGCATTTGGGTGAGTCTGCCGTAAAGAAGGCCGAAGCATTCCCCAATATGGTAACCTGCTTCTGAATGCTGTTGGAACATCCGTTAATGGCATCGGTGGCCGTTAGGGTCACAAGAAAGTTACCCGGGCCCTGGTATACATGCGATGGGTTCGGGCCATAGCCGAATGTACCGTCGCCGTAATCCCATACAAGGTTGTTGCCAACGGTGGCTCCTGTAATATTATGAAACTGGATCTCCCAGTTTTGCGTTCCGTTCACGAATGTGAAATCAACGGCGGGTTTTGGACTGACCGTGAGCGGCGGGCTCATGGTATATGTGTTGGCACATCCGTCGGAATTTGTTGCCTTGAGCGAAACAGCATAAGTTCCGACTGCACTGAACAAGTGCGTGGGATTTGTAACGTTTGAGGTGTTGGAGCCTGATAACGGATCGGCAAAAGTCCATAGGAAACTGCTGATCTGGCTGCCGCCGTTCAGTGTGCTGGTATTGGTAAATGCGACCGCTTCTCCAAGACAGGCATTGCCCACCAGGAAACTCGCCATCGGGGATGGATTCACAGATACCGGCTTGACAAAGTAATCAGATATACAGGTGTTTGAATTGGTCACCCTCAATTTCGCACTGTAAGTTCCCAGGCTTAAATATGTATGTGAAATAACTTCAGCCGGGTTGGAACTTGTGTAGGAGGTACCATCTCCGAAAATCCATTCGAGTTGGGTAAAGGTGCCGACAGGAGTCACGGAAGTCGTTGTGAAAACGGTCGCCTCGCCAAGGCAGGCGAGCGTATTCGTGAAGGATGCGGTGGGAATGGTATTGTCAATGATAATATCTTTTGTGTAGGAGGCCGTGCAATACTTCGAATTTGTCACAGTCAGTTTGACGTGATGCAGGCCGAAGTCCTTGAAAATGTGATTTACCGTTGGGGTTGTTCCTGAATTTACCTGGTTTGAAGAACCTGAACCAATATCATCAAAATCCCATTCATAATAAAGAATTGAAATATTTTCAGGATTGGTGGCCGGTTTGGCCAATGAAGCTGAGCCATCAAAGGACATCGGGTTATAGAGGCAGTTGTTCGGAATCGGTGCAGGAGTATTTGTAAAGGTTGCAACAGGCTTGTACTGATCAGGATTTACGTAAACATAGTCGATAATCTGGTCGGTCTGCCCCGCTGAATTGGTGACAGTAAGCGTAACGGTATAGGTAACACCGGATGTCGGCGGGAAGGTGTGCTGTAAAACACCGACGGCAGGTCCGGAAACTATCGGGCTGGCGTCGCCAAAATTCCATGAATAGGATATCGAGGGATCGGCATGTACGGAAACATCCCCGGTAAAATTGACTACATTGTAAAAACAACCGCCAGCCGGGTCGAACTGGTAATAGAAATATGCGTGCAGCAAAGGTTGTACGGTGATGGTTTTTGTTGCGACCTTTCCAACACAACCGGCAAATGTAGGATCATTGTTCCATTCGGTGACCTGAACAGTATAGCTGCCTGTTGATTGCCACTTCACCTGTAATTGATTCTGGTTCGTTGGTCCAACAATTGTCCTTCCTGTCGCCGGGGTAACCACCCACTGGTATGAATGGGTAGGTGTGCCGGTAGTAGCCGGAGTAGAATAAGTGTAGGTTACCAGGGCTGCATTCTGGTCGCACGCAATGTCAGCACCGGTGATGACTGGCTGTGTATCCGGACAATCCTGGGCCCAAGCAACGGATGTAATCGTTAAGAGCGCCAAGGACAAAAAGATACAGCGGAAAAATCGATGGAACATAAGATTTGAATTTGTAGAAGTTTTCGCTCAGTTGTGTTATACTTAATTGTACGACAAAAGTTTCACTCGAAAGGTTGCCTGTAAGGTAAAAATCCATTGGATAAAAATCTCACAGAATCTCAGAATCAACAAAATTAACAAATATTTCATGAATTTCAACATACTGAGACAACCATAACACTATTTATTTTGTCAATAAATAATGACGATAAAAAGTTTTGTTATTAATTGAAACCTTGTACTTTTGCAGTTAACAATCTGAATCCCATGAAAAAGTCAGCTTTTGCCATCTCCATCCTTCTAGTCACTGTATTCTCAGTAATGACAGCCTGTACAGCAAAAAAAACAGCTGACCCCTGCGATGGTATTGGAATTCTGAATGTTGAGAATAAACTCGATTCGACCATTTCGGTTAAGATTATGGAGACCCACAACACCATGAGCATCGGGAAAGATTACACCCTGCCTTTTTCACTTGCCGGCAATCAACCGTATACTCTTACCATAGACGGGCCGCAATACCATAAAGATACTACAATTATGGTGCTTTTTTGTGATAATAAATTAATTATCGTTACTAAATAAGGCGATTATTTTTCGAAACGCAGTTTACTGAAATAAAAGACGAGCCTTTTGTTATTGGATTCCAGGGCGATATTCTTAATTTCCTGGTAGCCGAAGCTTAAGAAATAGTTTCCATACCAGTGAACCAGCATCCCTTTCGTTTCTGACAGAAGTTTATCGTCCGGATATAAAAGATCCAGCGAGGTGAAATCAAGTTTTTCCACGACATCTGCTTCCCGTATAACCTTTGACCCTATCTTTCCGTCGCTGATATAGCACAAAACCAGGTCATTACCCGCAGGATAAAGCACAACTTTTGGCGTCAGATCGAAGGACACCAGGTTTCTTATTTCGATATTGTTATCCCAAAGCAATTTGCCATCCCGGCTAAAACCTGCAACAATGGTACTAAAAAACCGGTAACCGTCAAAAACCGAATAACTGTTGGTGTACGGACGCCCGTAAAAATCAAAATCAGTGAAACTCTCCGTGTGGTACTGAGGGGAATACACCTCGGCAGTAAAAATATATTGATTGTTGATTACCTGTATATCATGCATCAGAACCGAATAATCCAGGGAATATTCAGTGATTGATTTATTTTTTTTCAATGCTTTTTTCTTCAGGTTCATGATGTCATTATCACCAACAATAGCCCCGGCACTTTGAAGTTCAAGGAAATTATAAAAACTGACCGGCACCTGCGTTCCGCTTTTCACAGAACCTGCGAACATCCCGGTTGATTCGTCAGAAAGTTTGTTCTTTTGTGCCGAACCCGAAGTACCCTGGCCGTAACTCCCGATAAGCAGCTCTTCACCATCGCCGGTTCCCGCCACCCTGACCTGCGTCAGCCTCCGCTCGTTGTTCTGGGTTCCGATGCTGACCTCCCTCCTGATCACGCCACCGGTGTCATACCGGACAAAGTAATACTCCTGGATTTTTTTCGAGATTTGCCTGCTCACAACCGCCGACACTGAAAAGGAAGATGTGTCGGGCCGCATCCACAATACGGAAATCTGGCTCCCCGTTCCGAGAGAAAAAGATTTGCTGGTTCCCGCCTTCAAGGTTATATGGAGAATTTTCCCAGCCTGTTCTCTGGTATTCAACCCAAGCCATGCACGGTCTTTCTGAACTCCGAATGCATCAACAGTGGCAGATTCATCCAATGCTCCCGTATTTAAAATCATCGTTCCGTTTCTCAGAATGATCCTGACTATCCCGAAAGAATTTCCTGTATTTTTAGTTTTCCCGGCGTGCGCGAACAACAGTGCCAGCGTATCTGTTCCGCTTTGATAAAGCCTGAAAGCCTGTTCGTTTAACAGGGGGATGCTTTTTACCCAGACTTGCTGAAAGTTTGTGTCGTAACAGGTAAAGTACCACCTTACCCGGGTATTATCAGCAATCTCCTGGCTTCTGAAGAACAAAATCATTCCATTTGCTCCGCATGGAATTACCCGGTACGTTTCATTGACCGACCTGGCCGGTATTTCAACACGCAGGGGATTGTCGGCTGTTCCGTTTACGATGGGATTCTGGGACGCCAGGAACTTCCCCGGGAAACAGGAAAGGATGAAAAGCAACAGTACAACTCGCAGCATCAGGGGTTTCTTCTGATATACAAAATTAGAAAAAAAAAGGTCGCTCCGTGTGAAGCGACCTTTTCATCCTTAGATAAAATGTTATTGAACGATCAGTTTCCTCACCTGTGTTGATTTGACAGAGGGGACAGAGACCTGTACAAAATAAATTCCCGGGGCAAGTGCATTGAGATCAATGGAATAATTCATCTGATCCGTTGAAGTTTCAAACACCGTGTTTCCGATCACAGAAACAACCCTGATTTCCTTCGTTCCATCGTTGCTGAATTTCAGCGAACATTTTGCTGAAGCAGGGTTCGGACTCACTGAAAATCCTCCTGTGGCAGCTGTTTTGTCACCAATGCCAATAATCAGGTCGCCTGTGATCACAATGTCATCAAGTTCCCATGTTGAGGAAGCGGTGGCATCCGAAGTGTATTTGAACCCGATGTAAACATGGGTTCCGCTGGTACCGCTTACATTCACACTGCCTGAGGGCGCCCATACAAAGTTTCCGGTTGACCATGCAGCTGTTAATGGAGTCCATGAGAAATCGCCCGGATTGGTCGTGCCGTCATAATCATTTGAAATGAGAAGTTCCAGTGGTGCACCGGTATATTTGTACGCAGAAACAAACGTAAGAGCTTCATTGGTATAGTTGTTGAAATTCATGGCCGGAGAGATCAGCCAGTCTTCATTTACATTTGAACCACCGGAATAACCGCTCATGGTACCAAAAGGATTACCGGCAAGATGGATGGAGTCGATGCTCCATACCTGGGCACCTGCAATGTTTTTAAGGATCCAGTTGGAAAATGTCTTATTGGTAAAATGCAGACTGTCAATAATTACGGTACGGGGAGTGAGGGCCGTTGCAGATGGAGCGGTTCCGTCAGTTTTGTAGTTTATCAGCGCACCGGAATTGGTATACGGGTAAATTTTAAAATAGTAGGTTTTGTTTGATGGCAGATTACCAAACGAAGCGGTCTGAACACCCTGGAGGATATTAAGGGCACCGTGACCGTCACCAAGGTTTGCATCATTTGACACAGGCGTTCCATCAACCGGGGCAACAATGTTGTTCTGATCGCTTGCCAGGATAAGGTACGCAACCGGCAACTGACTGCCTGTTGCATCAACCCATGTAAGATTAACGGTAAACGGTGACGGGGTTGCCGTGAAACTGGTGGGGTAATTTGTTGGTTCAGGCAGCGGGCCTCCGCTGTATGCTGTCCAGATCAAATTATCGACGGTTGCCTGACCTGAAGTGGTGCTGTCGGCCTGTTTTAAAAGAATGGTGAAATCGCCAGGTGCATTGACAACGATGGGTCCGGAGTTATTAAGCACTCCCTGGCCCGAACTGGTCACTGTTTTTACAAGGAGCCCGTTTACAAATACGTTTAAGTTGACCGCAGTTGTAAAAGGCTGTTTGTAATCAAACTGCAATGTGCCGCAACCGTTGTGGAGTGTCCCTGAAAGCACCATGGAAGTCGGGTTTCTGCCTTTTCCAAGCGTGGGTGACGGGGCAACAATCACTGAGTCTCCGCGGCACTGGTTATAGGACCATGTAGAACCGTCCATACCTGTGAATGTTCCATTATGGTAAGCATTGGCGGTCTCAGGATAATTTGTAAAATTTTCATTACCCTGACCAATGGCCCAAAAGCCTGATAACAAGAAAATTATTGAAAGAAGTAATTGTTTTTTCATAAAGTTAAATTTATTAATAGTTATTGAATGATTAGTTTCTGTGTGCCTGTTTGTCCCGTCCGGGCATCTTTAACCTGGACAAAATAAATCCCTTTTGAAATGCCGGGAAGACTGAATTCAGCTTCGTTTGATTCCGTGATGCGGCGGGCAATGGTTGAACCTATTTCCGTCATTATATTGATTTCATAGGTGGAAACTGTTCCGAAACGGAGCGAAAATCTTCCGTCAGATGCAGGATTTGGCAGGATGGAAAAGCCGGTTCCCTTTGAAATGCCAGGGAGTCCCGACGGTCCTACCTGGATGAATCCTGGTTTGTACTTCACGCTTTTCCCGGCATTGTTTCTCACAGTGAGTGTCACATCGTACGAACCGAGTATGCTATAAATAACCGGCGGAGGGTTCTGACCGGAAAAAGTTTCCGGATTACCCCGCTCAAATTCCCACGACCAGGAATCAATGTTGCCGGTTGAAGCGTCTGTAAATGTGACCGACTGGCCCAACACAATGGTCGAGTCGCTGGTCAGGAAATTGGCGGTTGCCCGGTATGAACATCCGGCAAGCGGGGAAGCCCACAGGGAATCTCCCAACGGCGTTTTGGCCTGGTATTCAAGGGCATGCCTCCAGTTTACTGCCAGTGAATTGTTCGAATTCGGGTCACAAAGTTCGAGTGTCGGTCCTTTGCCGTTGGCCATGGTATCCCATGGAAGTACAGGCATGTAATAGACCGAATCAACGACAAAGCCATAGAGGTCTTTCAATACGATCGGTTCGCCCTGGTTCGTAAGTGCTGAACCTGCGTTCCATTGCAGAGAAGGAACATTATAGGTACCGGTCATGTGGGCGGAACTTTTGCTCACGATCACAAATGACTGGGGATTAAGCGTTGTGGCGGGAAATGTAAATTCAATCCCTTTGCTGAAATAAAAGCCTGCCATGTTTACCGGCTGGGTCCCGTTGTTGTACAACTCTATGAATTCAAGGGAATCCGTGCCAATAATCGGAGACCGGTAGTTAATTTCCGTCATGACGATCGGGGCATTCGTAGGACCGGTTACATGGATGTATGCAGTTTTGCAGGTCGTTTGCTGTCCCCACTGGTTTGTTGCCGTAAGGCACACCGTGTAGTCGCCGGTATAGTTATAGGTTATCCCTGTCGGGTTCTTCAATGTGGAAGTACCCGGGACTCCTCCGTTGAATGACCAGCTCCAGGAGTCGGGACAGAATTTTGTGGAATCGAAAAAGTTAATTGACTCCCCTACTGTCAGGTTTACTTTACTGGCCGAAAAATCGGGCAGCGGCGCTATTACCTCGCAAAGTGTGCTGAAAGTGACATCGGCACCATAACCTGTGCCCACGCTGTTTGTTGCGTAAGCCCTTACATGGTAGGTGGAATTCGGCAACAGCCCGGTCATGTTGCTGGTGAAAGCTCCCAATGTTCCGGGTTCTGTAGTATGCGGACCCGTAGCTACAGGATTGGCAGATAAACTCCAGCATAAGCCGCGCGCCGTGACAGTTGCGCCTCCGATACTGGTAACATTTCCACCGCCCGTGGCGCTGTTGAATGAGATGTTGGTAATTATAGTGTTGGTAGTTACGACTGGCACGGTTGGTCCTGCAGGTGTAAGCGGTGTATCGCCGTTGGTCAGCACCACCACATCGCGGCGAAGAGCTGTTGTTGTATTTGCCCCGCTGGGCCATGTTCCGGTGGCACTTGTATTGAAGGCGAAAACCGTGTTATCCGGGTTGCGTGATTCAACGCGGCGAACACCGTTGGGATTATTTGCCCCGATGGGTATGACGGCAGGATAATCGCCGGCGGCGCTGGCCCCGGCCTGCATGTATATATCATTGATGGTAACAGGCAATTCTGAATTTGTGGCCTGCGTTGGCAACATCGGCCTGATCATGTAGGCAAATAACGGATCGCCGGTTCCGGCCACATTGTCAAACATCAGCATGTATTTTCCATTGGATGGAGGCAGGGAACTGCCCTGGACAAAACAGCCGTCGTCGGTTGTTGCAGGAGTGCGGGCTGTGACGGCAATATCCAGTGCCGTAAGAACTTTGGTTCCGACAAAAAGCGGTGCTGACGGCATGGTTCCACCTGTAACAACCCAGCCAAGCCTGACATTGTGCTGCTGGCCTGCATCGAAACGGGTACCATTGCCGGTCGGTTGAATAAAGACCCAGAAAGGACCGCTGCTACCGGTGGCATTTGTGGTAAACCATGCTGTAATGCTGGTTGTGCCGGTGAATATGGTTCCATTCCAGTAATTGCCGGCTCCGTAAACGGTTCCTGCTTCGCTGACAAGCCCGATACCCGGTTTGAGGTCGTAGGTCGTGTTCGGCGTGAGACCGTCAATTTTCATGCACAGTGCGAATGCAGTTCTGGCATTGTTGGTCGATGCGGCTGTTTTGCTGCCAAAATATTTTGGAACAACCAATTCTGTAACGGTCTGGCTGAATACCTGCATGAACAGGCCCATCAGCATAAGGTTGAGTGCTAAAAAAGTAAAACGACGTTTCATAGTTTTGTTCTTTAAAAACCGCAAACGAATCAATGTACAAAAATGCTAATATTTTTTCGATATTTTTGAGGTTATTTATTAACAAATCATTAAAAAAGGCTGACCCTTTTGCAAGGTCAGCCTTTAAAATTACTCTGCCGAAACCGGCTTACTTATCCTTTACCTCTTCAAAGTCAACATCGGTTACCTCATCATTACCGGAACCTTTCTGATTCTGCTGGCTTTGCCCTGCATCATGAGGCTGGCTGGCCTGGGGTTCACCCTGCGAAGAATTTTTATACATTTCTTCACTGGCAGTCTGCCACATTGAATTCAGATTTGCAATTGCAGCATCCAGGGCGGTGAAGTCGCGGTTTTTATGTGCGTTTTTCAGCTCTTCCACTGCTTTTTCAATAGGTGCCTTTTTATCGGCAGGAATTTTATCCCCGAATTCTTTCAGCTGTTTCTCAGTCTGAAATACCAGTGTGTCAGCCTGGTTCAGTTTATCAACCTCTTCCTTGGTTTTCTTGTCAGCCTCAGCATTCGCCTGTGCCTCTTCGCGCATGCGGCGGATATCTTCATCGGAAAGTCCCGAAGAAGCTTCAATCCTGATTTGCTGAGATTTCCCGGTTGCCTTGTCTTTGGCTGTAACATGAAGTATTCCATTCGCATCGATGTCGAAGATCACCTCGATTTGCGGGATTCCGCGTTGCGAAGGAGGGATGCCATCAAGGTGGAACCGGCCGATGCTTTTATTCTGGTTGGCCATGGGCCGTTCTCCCTGTAATATATGGATCTCTACAGAAGTCTGACCATCCGCGGCGGTAGAAAACACCTCCGATTTGCGTGTGGGAATCGTGGTGTTCGATTCGATAAGCCTGGTCATTACGCTGCCAAGTGTTTCGATTCCGAGCGACAGGGGGGTTACATCCAGAAGCAACACATCCTTTACCTCTCCCGTAAGAACACCACCCTGGATGGCAGCACCAATGGCAACAACTTCGTCGGGGTTGACACCTTTGGAAGGTTCTTTACCAAAGAAATCGCGCACCAGTTTTTGCACTGCCGGAATTCGGGTGGAACCACCTACAAGGATCACTTCGTCAACTTCCGATGCTTTCAGTCCTGCGTCCTGCAATGCCTTCTGGCATGGGGGAAGTGTTGACTGAATAAGGCTGTCGACAAGCTGTTCGAATTTTGAACGGCTCAACTTTTTCACAAGGTGCTTCGGAACGCCGTCAACAGGCATGATGTAAGGAAGGTTGATCTCCGTTTCCATTGAACTGGAAAGTTCGATCTTGGCTTTTTCGGCAGCTTCTTTTAAACGCTGCAGCGCCATCGGATCTTTTCTCAGGTCCAATCCCTCCTCTTTCTGAAATTCATCGGCCAGCCAGTCAATGATTACATGGTCGAAATCATCGCCCCCGAGATGGGTGTTTCCGTTGGTCGATTTTACTTCAAAAACGCCTTCGCCCAGTTCAAGGATTGAAATATCAAATGTTCCGCCGCCGAGATCAAACACGGCAACCTTGATATCCTTATGTTTTTTGTCAAGACCATACGCAAGAGCTGCTGCGGTAGGTTCATTGATGATCCTTTTCACCGTAAGTCCGGCGATTTCACCTGCCTCCTTCGTAGCCTGGCGCTGTGAGTCGCTGAAATAGGCAGGAACTGTAATCACAGCCTCTTTCACTTCCTGGCCAAGATAGTCTTCTGCGGTCTTCTTCATTTTCTGAAGGACCATTGCACTGATCTCCTGCGGTGTATATAACTTTCCGGTTATGTCGACACGCGGGGTATTGTTTTCACCCTTCGCCACCATGTACGGAACACGCTTGATTTCTTTTTGTACCTGGTCCCATGTTTCGCCCATGAAGCGCTTGATGGAAAAAACAGTGTTTTTAGGATTGGTGATCGCCTGCCTTTTAGCAGGATCTCCAACCTTCCGCTCGCCGTTATCGGTAAAACCGACAACAGACGGGGTTGTACGTCTCCCTTCACTGTTTGGAATAACAACAGGTTCGTTCCCTTCCATCACAGCCACACAGGAGTTGGTGGTTCCAAGATCAATACCAATAATTTTTGCCATATAAAATCTCCTTATAATTAAAACGATTTCTTCGAATTTGATCCCGAATAGTCAATCATTGTACCAAAACCACTTTTATGACAGTGGGGTGACAAAAAGACAGGAATACGGAAAAGTGAAATGGCGAAATGGTGAAATGGGGAGGTGTGGAAAGATCAGAAACCCCGGTGCAGCGTTTTGACATTCACATGGAGGGCAGCCTTGGTGATATCGCTCACTGCAAGCGAGTCGGTTAATTTCATAAACCGGGATGAAAATAATCCGATGCCGTTGGTGATATTTGTAAAGGCAGGCCGTTCCTGGATAAGGGATAATGAGGGTTCAGTAACCTCCATGTACGTATTGAGATCCGGGGATGCTACCGTAAAAATATACTGGCAACGATATGCAGTGCGGATAACAAATGAGTTTGTATCTATGTTCGCCGCTACTGCGGAATAAAAAGCATCCGCAGGAAAGTAGAGGTCAAAAGGCTGGGGACTTGCAACATCGACAGGCCTTACATTGTTGAAAAGAAGCCAGTCGAACGATTTCAGGTGCAAATTATTTGGATCTGATTTTAACGATTCCAGGTATAAGAACCGGATCACCAGCTGGTATCGCTGACCATTTTTTGCCGGGAACCATTTTACTTCGAACGACAGGCCCGGTGGAAAGCTCGCGGATACCTGCGGGCGTGTTACTTCAAAATCGTGCAGCAAGGCCGTTTTCGAAGTGACCACTTTCCCGGTGACTTTGTTCCGTATATAGAGCTTATATATATGGTTTTCATTTAATTTCAGCAATGAATAATACATCAGCTGATCGGGAAAATAAAAAATCGAATCACCGGCCTCTTTATTATGTATAGTTACCGTATCACAAGGGTAAGACTGTATAAACGTTGTATCAACATATTCGTCAAGACGAACTTCCAGTTTATCGGGGTAGTTGCTGGAATCGGGGACTCTTGCAAATTGAAGCGCGTTCCCTTCACCGAGGAATGCTTTGGTGATTTTTATGAACGTGGTGTCTTCCGTTTGGTCGAGAAGGCCGTAAACCACCGTTACGTCTTTCCAATCGGCATTGACATTCAACGATTTATCGCATGAGAACAAAGCAAGGAGCAGCAGTAAAAAGAGAGGCATGAATCGTGGATAGCGCATGCTGATAGTATTTTGGTCTTTGGCAAAAGTACATAAAAATATCGTAATTTTGCTTGAAATTAAAGATTATGTCAACACCAATATCATTCAGGAATGTAACGAAAGTTACCACGCATGTGCTCCAGGAAATGAAGCTAAAAGGCGAGAAAATCGCCATGCTGACTGCCTATGATTATTCCTTTGCCAGGATACTGGACAGCACTGGCATCGATGTGATTCTTGTCGGAGATTCAGCCTCGAATGTCATGGCAGGACATTCCTCCACCCTGCCCATCACCCTGAACGAAATGATTTATCACGGGGTTTCGGTCGTGAGAGCGGTAAAGCGTGCCCTTGTTGTGGTCGATCTGCCATTCGGAACGTACCAGGGCAATTCCAAGGAAGCGCTGAATTCAGCCATACGCATCATGAAGGAATGTGGTGCTGACGCGGTAAAACTCGAGGGAGGAAAGGAGATCATCGAATCGGTCGACCGCATCCTTTCTGCCGGCATCCCTGTGATGGGGCACCTCGGACTAACGCCCCAGTCGATCCATAAATTCGGAACCTATGTTGTTCGGGCCACCAATGAAGAAGAAGCAGGAAAGTTGCTTGCCGACGCCCAATTGCTGGAAAAAGCCGGATGTTTTGCCATAGTCCTTGAAAAAATCCCCGCCACCCTGGGTGCCAAAGTGACACAGGCGGTGCGAATCCCGATCATCGGGATCGGCGCCGGCAAATATGTGGACGGCCAGGTTTTGGTGCTGCACGACATGCTCGGCATCACCATGGACTTTTCGCCGCGTTTCCTGCGCCGGTATCAAAACCTGTCGGAAGAGGTGCGCGGTGCAGTCAATACTTACATCCAGGATGTGAAAACACTCGATTTTCCCAATGAGAAAGAACAGTATTGACCGGGATATCCTGTACGAAGACAACCATCTGATCATCATTAACAAAAGGCCTTCCGACATCGTCCAGGGAGATAAAACCGGGGATGAGCCGCTGAGTGAAGTCCTTAAATCCTACATCAAGCTCAAATACAGCAAACCCGGGGAGGCTTTCCTGGGAGTCGTGCACCGGCTCGACCGCCCGGTGAGCGGCGCGCTGGTTTTTGCCAGAACATCAAAGTCTTTGTCCAGGCTGAACATCATGCTGCGAGATGGCGAAATCCGCAAGGTATACTGGGCGGTTGTTAAAAACAAACCGCCAAAAACCGAAGATCATCTCGTGCAATATCTCACCCGGAATGAAGAAAAAAACAAATCGTACGTTCATGACCACCCGGTTGCCGGATCACAGAAATCTGAACTGATTTACAGGCTCATCGCCCAAAGTGACGGATATTTCCTGCTTGAAATCAAACTGTTGACGGGGCGTCATCACCAGATCAGGGCGCAGCTCAGCGCGATGGGCTGCCCGGTAAAAGGGGATCTTAAGTATGGTTTCCCAAGGTCAAACCCGGGCGGGTTTATTCATCTCCACGCTCGTACCATTGAGTTCCTCCACCCTGTAAAAAAGGAGATTCTTCGGATCGTTGCCAACCCGCCCCAGGATAAACTGTGGGATTTTTTTACGGCGAACAGCCATCCTGTTATCCCCCTGATATGAGCCGTATGTATGCATCACCGGATACCACTGCCGACAGGCAAAGCATTGCGTTCCCGCAAACGGTCTACGCTAAGTCAGCATTCACTGCTCATCATCTGCGACCGACTGATTTTCAAACAAAAAAAATTGATCACTTTCAACCTGACTGGGTTCTGGCAATCCTGGTATTCTGTTTTATTCTTTTGGCATGGGTCCAGTTCTTCTATCCCAAAAGAATTCAGCAGATTTTCCGGGCCCCTTTCTCCAGGCGGTTTATCAATCAGCTCACACGTGACGGCAACCTGTTCAGGGAACGCATCACCATTGCGATGGGCATGATCTTTCTTTTCACCTGTTCGCTGTTTCTTTATGAATTTAACCGCCAAATCCTTGGATTTTCATTCAAAGGAATATCGGCAATCTCTTTATATGGACTGATTACCATTTTAATTATTTGCTTCTTGGCTGCCAAAGTGGCATTGATGCGATTCCTGGGCGCAATTTTCAAAACCAGGGGCACCACCAACAACTACCTGCTCAACCAGCTGATATTTGCCCTGGTAACAGGTCCGGTTCTGCTGACAGTCCTCGTTTTTATCGTTTACCTGAACGTAGCTTTCCTCTTATACATCTGCCTGTCGTTGCTTGTTGCTCTCCTTTTGTTCGGATTCGTGCGAGGTTTTTTTATAGGGATGACACTGACGAAGTTTTCGTATTTATTTTTATTTGTGTATCTTTGCAGCCTCGAAATTTTACCCCTGCTGGTTCTCTTAAAAATCCTGATTATTTTCACAAAAACCGCAGGGGCGTAAGTGTTTGGAGAGTGTGCACATTAATACGATACGACTTTGAAAATAAAGAATATCCTGGTTTCCCAGCCTCAGCCCATCGATTTTGAGAAATCACCTTATGGTGAGATAGCACGAAAATTCAATGTCAATATCACTTTTCGCAAATTTTTCAAAATTGACGGCATTCCTGCGAAGGATTTTCGCAAAGACAAGGTTAACATCCAGGATTACACAGCCGTAATCTTCACCTCGCGCAATGCCGTTGATCACTATTTCAGGATATGCAAGGAGATGCGCATTGATGTTCCGGAGACGATGAAATATTTCAGCATCTCCGAATCAACAGCCTACTACCTTCAAAAGTACGTTCAGTTCAGGAAGCGGAAAATCTTCCACAGCAAGGAGAGTTATTCCAACCTGATTGAACTGATCAAAAAGCACAAAACAGAAAAATTTCTTCTCCCCTGCTCTGATATTCACAAGCAGGAGATTCCCATCATGCTTGAAGAAAACAAGATCCAATACAAGAAAGCTATTATTTACCGCACGCTTGCCAGTGACTTGTCCGATATTGATATAAAGAACTATGACCTGCTTGTGTTTTTCAGTCCATCAGGAATTAAATCTCTTTTCAAAAATTATCCGGATTTTGTGCAGGGCGATACTGCGATCGGCGCTTTTGGACCTACGACCCATAAGGCAGTAAGTGATGCCGGCCTCACGCTCAATGTGGAAGCCCCCACCCAGGCGGCTGCATCCATGACCTCAGCCATTGAACAGTTCCTTCAGAACGAAGCAAAAAAGAAGTAAACAGGGTTATTTTTCGCCATTTACCGGATCTGTCCGGGCATTTCATCTTAAATCATGAAACAGACGTTTTCCAAAGATGAGCGGCTTTGCAGCCACCGGCTGATCAGCACGCTGTTTTCAAAAGGGAAGACATTTCACCTGAAACCATTCCGGATCACATGGTTACGACAACCGCAGGAGGATTCGTCTATGGCACAGGTCATGATGAGCGTGCCGAAATACAACTTTCGCCAGGCTGTGGACCGCAACCTGATCCGGCGCCGGATGAAGGAAGCCTACCGGCTGAACAAACAGCCGTTTTACGATCAACTTTCCCAAAACGGGCACCGGGTTGTTTTCTGCATCACGTATACAGCCAAAGAAATTGTGGCTTACGACCTTATAGATGCCAAAATAATTTTACTTTTACATCGTTTAATTGAAGAAAATGAAAAGGTTACTGGGTAGTTTCTTCATTTTACTCATCCGGTTTTACCAGGGAGCGATTTCTCCATACCTCGTGTCTTCGTGCCGCTTTTCACCCAGTTGTTCGGTATATGGAATCGAAGCTATCGTGAAATACGGACCTTTTCGCGGCGGATGGATGACCCTTAAACGCCTCGGCAGATGCCATCCGTGGGGCGGGAACGGGTATGATCCGGTGAGGTAGAAGGGTGTTGATTTAGTGAAATGGTGTAATGGCGAAATTTAGAAATTGTGTAATACAGAATGAAATGAAACGAATTGCAGGATATATATTATTAATGTTGGTTTTTGCAGCCGCTGTTCCGGAGATCAGGGCGCAGGCGCCGAATCAGCAGGGGTTCGAGATCATGAAGAACCTCGACATTTATTCCAACCTGATCAAGGAACTGAACCAGGATTATGTCGATGAGATCAACCCGGGGGAACTGACCCAGACCGGTATCGAAGCCATGCTGGAATCACTTGACCCGTATACCAATTTCATCCCCGAATCGCAGGTTGAGGATTATAAATTCATCACCACCGGTCAATATGGAGGAATTGGCTCACTCATCCATCAGCAGGGTGACTATATCGTCATCTCGGAACCGTATGAAGGCTCCCCCTCGGATAAATCGGGACTCAAAGCCGGTGATAAAATACTGGAAGTCAACGGGAAGGTGGCCAAAGGCAGGTCATACGAAGATGTCAGTTCGATCCTGAAAGGCCAGGCCGGGACAACGGTGAACGTCATCATTCAGCGCGATGGTGAAAGCAAACCCTTTGAAAAAACCATTACCCGTGAAAACATCAAGATCGACAACATTCCTTATTCGGGGATGCTGGACGAGAATACCGGTTACATCAAACTTACAGGATTTACTCAGAATGCGGCCAAGGAACTTAAACAGGCATACCTGAAGCTGAAAGAAGGCAATCAACTGAAAGGAATAATCATTGATTTGCGCGGCAATGGCGGCGGTTTGCTCAACGAGGCCGTGGATATTGCCAACATCTTCGTGGAACGCGGTCAGGAGATCGTAAGCACAAGGGGGAAAATGGCCGACAAAAACCGGTCGCATCTCACCATGAGTCCGCCGGTAGATTTAAGCATCCCCATCGTGGTGCTTGTAGACAGGTCGAGCGCCTCGGCAAGCGAAATTCTTGCGGGTTCTCTCCAGGACCTTGACCGCGCAGTGATTGTGGGCCAGCGCACCTTCGGCAAAGGCCTTGTTCAGAACGTGGTTCCTCTCTCATACAATGCCCAGATGAAGATTACCGTTGCCAAGTACTACATTCCCAGCGGGCGATGCATCCAGGCCATCGATTACGAGCATAAGAAAAAAGACGGCTCCTTCGGCAAAATTCCCGACTCCCTGATCAGGGCATTTAAAACCAGGAACGGACGAATTGTTTACGACGGCGGCGGTATTATTCCTGACGCTTTTACAAAACCGAGGTCATTCAGCAACCTGGCCATGGCACTTTACAGCAAATACCTCGTGTTTGACTTTGCCACAAAATATGCCCGCGAGCATGCTTCCATCCCCCCGGCAGATGCATTTGAGATCAGTGATTCACTTTACAGCAGTTTTATCAATTATATTACAGGAAAAGACTACTCCTATAAAACAAAAAGCGAGCGTGCTCTCGAAGATCTGAAAAACGTTGCGTTGAAAGAAAACTATTTCAACGCCATGACGGAAGAATATGACCATCTCAAAACCCGCATGGAGAAAGACAAGCAGGAAGATCTGCAAAAATACAACGACCAGGTGAAAGAACTTCTGAAAATGGAAATCGTCACACGGTATTATTACCAGAAGGGAAAAATCGTTGCCGCCCTCAAGCATGATCCTGAAATCGCAGATGCCATCGCGACCCTCAAAGACACGGAAAAATACAACGGGATCCTCTCGGGAAAATATGTGCAGCCAAAGCCTGAGATTCCCATGAAAGGCGAAGATGACGATGAAAACCCGGTTGAATAAATCCATCTCATGAAACAAATCACACACTCTTTTGATTACCAGGTATTTGATTCTTCCTTAGAATTGCAGTCTGCCGACAGGGAATTACTCGACAAAGCCAAGGGTGCCATCTCCGGTTCCTATGCGCCATATTCCCGGTATCACGTGGGTGCGGCGGTTAAACTTGCAAACGGGGTTGTTTTCACCGGGAGCAACCAGGAGAACATGTCGTTCCCTGCGGGTTTGTGCGCCGAAAGAGTGGCTGTTTTTGCCGCATCATCAAATTTCCCCGGGGTCCCCGTCGCGTCCATTGCGATCAGCGCCCTTTCCGACGAATTCGAAGTTTCAGACCCGGTTCCGCCTTGCGGGATGTGCAGGCAGGCCGTCGTTGAATATGAAATGAAATTCAACAATAAAATCCGGATCATTCTCGGCGGACAAACCGGGAAGGTCTTTATCTTTAATGGTATGGGAAGCCTCCTGCCTCTGGCATTCCAGGAAAAAGGGCTTGCAAAATAACCATCAGCAAAAAACCGTAATTCAAAACTTTATGAAATTAAAATCGTTCAAGCCGCTCTTCCTGATTTTGCTGCTGATTCCGTTCCTGGCAATGAAAAATGACAAAGCCGCCTATAAGGTTTTCAACAGCAAGGGCCATGCTGTCGATTATAAAGACATCCTTAAGGCCGCAAAAGAGTCGGACATCATTTTTTTCGGAGAACTTCACAAAAACCCGATCGCTCACTGGCTGGAGTTTGAACTTACCAAAGACATGTATGCCGAAAAAGGCTCAAAACTTGTGGTCGGCACTGAGATATTCGAAGTTGACAACCAGCTTCTTATCAATGAATACCTGTCGAAGATGATCCGTAAAAAGGATTTCGAAGCCGAAGCCAAACTATGGCCGAACTACAAATCCGATTATGCCCCTATTGTTGATTATGCACGTGAAAAGGGTATCAGGCTGGTGGCAACGAACATCCCGCGGCGGTTTGCTGCCCTGGTGAATATCAAAGGTTTTGAAGGGCTCGACAGCATCAATGCGGCGGAACGCGGCATGATCGCACCCCTCCCGATCAAATACCCCGACTCGATGGAATGTTACGCATCAATTGCCAAAAATGTCGGGGACGGTGTGCCCGCCCACCTCATGGCCAATCTTGGAAAGGCCCAGGCCATTAAAGACGCAACAATGGCCCATTTTATCATGAAATACGGCGCGCTTGACGGAAAAACCATTCTTCATTTTAACGGTTCCTACCATACCGAAAACTACCAGGGCCTAGTCTGGTATGTTCAGCAGGCAATCCGCAAAACGAGTTTTGACCTTAAGATTCTTACGATTACCTGCCTGGAACAGGAAAACATTGACACGATTTCTGCAAAGGATGCAGCCAGGGCCGATTTCAACATCATCATCCCGTCATCAATGCCAAACTCGCAGTAGGATAACCCGGAAAGTTCCCCACGCATCTTTGGGCCGTCCGGAATTGATTGTATACTTCGGCTACTTGAGTTTGCAAAGAAAAGCAAACTCAAACGCTCAGTATAACTGAATCTGAGCAGCTTTACAATTGTAAACCTGCCGAGATTCAGTATATCAGGCGAACGTATAATAGGCGTTGATCAGGAAATTCCACAGCGTAACAACAAGCGTGGCCACCAGTTTGGATACATAGAAATTTACCTTGAATTTACCGGTCATTGCCCAGATGATCAGGAGGTTGATAAATAATCCTATGAGCGCAATGAAGAAAAACCTGGTGAACTCGAGCGCAATGTTCGGATTTGCGCTGTGAAACGTCCATACCCTGTTCATGAAATAGTTGGATGTTGCCGCCAGCGCAAAACCGCAGGTATTGGCAACATACTTCTGAATTTTAAGTATCTCCTTGCAGATAAACGTAGTTCCAAAATCCACAAAGACACCTGAAAACCCGACGAGGGAAAATTTGATGAATTTCAGGAGAAAGGCTTCAGTGAAGAAAGACTGGAGGAGCATATTGACTTGGATTAAAATGTAATGCGGGATCGGTTACAATTGAATGATCAGCACTTCGTTTTTCCCTTCCCGGATAATTTCGACGTTTACCGTCATCCCGTGTTTGAGTTTTTGAAGGCGTGACATATATTCGTAAATATTCCCGACAGACATGCCGTTGATGCCGGTTATGATATCTCCTTTCCTCATCCCTCCTTTATCGGCGGGAAGATCTTTGGTGACGCCATCAATGCGCAAGCCCTTCTTCTCTGAGCCGGCAAAGTCGGGCATGATACCAAGCTTCACTTTTAACTGACGCCCGGAGCGGCCGCCGCCTTCTTTCTTACCGGACTCCTTAAACGTCAATCCATTGGGCAGTTTATCAATGGCCAGAACCATTGCTGCGGCATAGTCGCCGATAACTTTTTCGGCATCAAAATCCAGTAGTTCCGTATCGTCCAGCGGAGTGTGGTAATCCATGTGGACCCCGGTCGTAAGAAAGAAAACAGGGATGCTGGAGGAATAAAATGAAGCGTGATCCGACGGACCATACCCGTCTGGAGAGTGAACGACTGCAAAAGGCAATTTGGCCTCCAGCGGTTTCAGGATCGAGTCAGCCTCAACCGAGGTGCCAGTACCACTGAGGGAAATAGATTTCTTTTCCTTGTCAAAACGCCCGACCATGTCGAAGTTGAACATCGCCTTGATTTTCTTCAGGTCAACGGGTGAATGGTCCACGAAATATTTGGACCCCAGCAACCCAATTTCCTCGCCGCTGAAAGCAACGAAGATGATGCTGCGCTTTGTATTCCCTTTTTCCGAACCGAGCCTGTTGGCAAGTTCCATCACCATTGCCGTTCCGGATGCATTATCGTCGGCCCCGTTGTGAACGGCCACAGTATCGGGGACCCTGGAACCCGAACCTGCCCCGCCAAAACCAAGATGGTCATAATGGCCGCCAATAACCAGATATTCATCCTTCAGCACCGGATCGCTTCCCTCAAGCATGGCCACCACATTGGCGGTCTTCTGACGCTTCTGGATCACCTGGGTGGTTCCGCTTACGGTCACTCCTGTTTCAAAACTCTTCGGCATTTTTGCTGTCACGATCGTTCGATCAAGGCTGTCGACGGTGTAGCCGGTTTTCTTCAGCATTTTGTCAGCCATTTCGCGTGTAATGCTCACGATCGGGATCCCGGCCGTGACCTCATTGTTTTCGACTACCAGCGGCATTAGTTTATCCTCTTTTTCCTGTCCTTTCAGTGTAACGAGTAACATCCCTGCTGCGCCATGGTCTTTGGCAGTCAGCACCTTGCTTCGGACATCGCTGTATGGGATGAACTTGCTGTCGGAATTGTCAATCTCGGGATCAGCACGAAAAACCATCACCCATTTGCCTTTGACATCCACCCCGGCATAATCGCTCCATTTAAGGCTGTCGAGGTTAAGGTCGAAACCATACCCTGCAAAGACAAGGGGTGCCTCCACCTTTGCACTGGAAGAAAAGGAGAGCGGGATAAAATCTTTTTTAATTGTTGCGTCGAAACCGCTGCACGAAAGCGCGTTTTTTTCTCCCAGGGTTACATCGCTGACGATTTCGAACCACTGAAAACCATTTTCCCCCAACAACTTAAGGCCCGCCACAGCGAAATGGTCCCGGATATATGTTGCGGCAACATTGATCTCCGGGGTTCCGGGTTTACGGCCCTTGAGCGAATCCGATGCCAGGAACTGCACATAATCATGGAGATCCTTTGCCGTGATCTGACCCTTCTGGGAAAAACCAAAGGCAGAAATAAGGGCCAGCAGGGAGATGAAGAAAATTCGTTTCATAGGTTATCTTTTTTATTTTTTAAATGCAAAAATGCAGGCTATGCTGGCTCTTCCGCCGGAAGGTCCGCCTGTCCGCCTGTCCGCCTTTTCACTTGCACACCATCTTAATAATCCCCCCTCCCAGGACCACGTCGTCCTCATAAAAAACCGCAGACTGACCAGGCGTGATGGCATCGTTCGGATGGAAGAATGTGACTTTCACATCACCATTTTCCAATGGTTCAATGTGCGCGTCACGTTCTTTTTGCGCCGACCGTATTTTGGCTGTGCAGTCCATTGGTTGTGCCAAAGAAGCGAGCGCCACCCAGTTCAGGTCCGAAACAATGAATGAGGCATTGTAGGTTTCCTCACGGATTCCGACAATGACCGTATTGGCCTCTTTATTCAGCCCGATCACATACAGCGGCTCGGCCCATGCTATTCCCAGTCCCTTGCGCTGTCCGATGGTGTAATTCCATATCCCCCTGTGATGTCCAAGAATCTTGCCCGAAGAATCAACGATATCCCCGGGGTTGTCTTCAACTTCCAACAGATCTTTGTAGTCACCACTGTAAAAATCCTGGCTTTCTTCAAGGTCTTCCACCGTGATTCCCACCTTGCGCGCCAGTTCCTTGATTTCAGGCTTATTGAATCCGCCGATCGGCAGCAGCACTGTTGACAACTGGTCCTGCGACAGGCGGTGGATAAAATAGGTCTGGTCTTTTTTCAGATCAGCGGCTTTTTTCAGCACAAAACGCTGGTATTTTTCACTGAACTCCACGCCGGCATAATGACCGGTGGCGAAGTAATCGAAGGCAATCCCGCTTTTCGCTGCCATCATCGGCAACATTCCGAATTTGATCAGCTGGTTGCACTGGATGCAGGGGTTGGGCGTGCGGCCTGCAAGATATTCCGATTTGAAATAATCCAGCACGGCCTGTTTATACTCAGCCGAACAGTTAAAAACGTGGTAAGGGATGTCCAGTTTTTCAGCGACTTCCCGTGCTCCCCTGATCTCTTCCTCTTCATCGGATCCATAACAGGCATGTTTGCCTGTGGATTTATACTGACCGTCCCAGATCGCCATGGTAACCCCGATCACTTCATAGCCCTGCTCTTTGAGAAGGTAAGCAGCCACGGAGGAATCGACGCCGCCACTCAAACCCACGATTACGGTTGGTTTCTCTGTCAATGTATTCCTGATTGGTTAAAGGTTAAAACGGGTGCAAAGTTAACAATAATTTCCTCTGGCAAAAACCTGATTTCACAGGCTTTCACGATGATAAACATCACCGGTTACAGAGGTTCTGAAATCAATTGACGGACGAACAATGCGTGTTGCAATTCTTTATTTTGCCATGTTACCGGTTTTTAGCGAGGAGTTTTTGGATGGCTGTCCTTTTCATGTCCAGTAACGTAATCCCGGCTCCGGTAATATCATCAATATTATCAATACGTATATTCTGTTGTTGTGCAACCTCCCTGGCCAGGGCCAGGTTCTGAGCGGCGCCCGCATCGTCCTGCCTGATCATAAATGCGGCGGCTAGACCAAGCCAGGCATCGATGCTTGTGTTGTCAATCCTGAGGCAATGCTGGAAGGTTGAAATGGCCTTATCCGGATCATTTTGTTCCAATTCGCAATTTCCGAGGAGGGCGTACAACTCGGGCCGGTACTTGTCAATTTTCAATCCTTTTTCGGCCATAATGCTGCATGTATCAAACTTTCTCTGCTCAATGAGCATCATGCATAATCCCACATAAGCAGAAACATACGCTGAATCGAGGTTTATCACTCTTCTGAAATCCAGGATGGCCATATCTGACTGGTTTGCATTGCCATAGGCTACTCCCCGATTGTAGATCACTTTCGCGTTTTTGGGATTTATCCCGATTGATTTCGAAAAATCCTCAATTGCCTTCTCCTGCTGGCCGGTGAACCCATATGCCATCGCCCTGTCGGCATATACTGGGGCCGAATTCGGATCAATCGAAAGTGCAGCTGTATAATCCCTGATCGCGTTTTCCGAATCGTGTTTTAAAAAATAGGAAACTCCCCGGTTGGCATAAGGTTCCATGAATCTGCCCGGATACTGGCTGATCACGTTACTCCAAAGGGAAACTCCGTCTTTCCATACAGCGCATCGTGAGAAGGTAAGTACCATACAGATGACTGCAAAAACCGACAACACGATATTGACCCACATTTTCCGAATGGCATTTTTCCTGACGATTTTTTCCGCAAACCATAACAGAATGAAAATCAGCCCAAAATACGGTATGTAGGTGTACCTGTCAGCAAAAAATGTATTTCCAACAGCAAAGAACTGCAGAAGGAAAAAAATATTGACCAGGAAGAAGAGCATTCCAAAAGCAACTGCACGGGTTTTGCGTGCAGACCAGGCTGTAAAGACAACGATTGCCATGATCAATGCCGGGTTTAAAAACAAGACCCAGGTTCTGATCCACCCGGTCATAACCGGATACGGGTACATGATACTTTGTGAGATGGGGATGAAGAATTTAAGGATATATCCTGAGAATGAATACAGTCCGTATAACACCCTTTCAGCCAGACTCATATCCTGGTTTGATTTTAAAAACTCGTTTCCTTGCAGCCCGACGCGGTAAATAATAAAAACTCCCAGGATACCGAATAAAAGTGAAAGCAGGAAATAGGGGATCTTTTCCGTGATCAGTTTTA